>NZ_JANBNX010000002.1:0-246025 GCF_035615275.1 Acinetobacter sp. IK23 | reverse complement strand
ATATTGAGATTTATTACAATCGGGTCAGAAGACATTCTGCAAATGGCTGGTTAAGCCCTGAAGCCTTTGAGAAGAAATATTTTAAGAATTTAGAGGGATTTGTTGTCCACGATACTGTCTAGGATCAAATTTCAATTTTTAAATCACGAATAAGAGTAGGAAATTTCTTTAAAAATGTTGTTAAAAAACCAGAAGCTAGTGAGTGAACAACACAAAAACGAATGGTAGATTCAGTTTCATTTTTAATATTTTTAATGAGTTTTGCGGTCTCCTCGACCTGCTTTTCAATGTTTTTAGACATTACCAACAAAATTCGTCCAATGTCTGTAAATTCGATATTGTTCTTATTGTTTCTAATAATAACTTCAGCACCAATCATTTCTTCAATTTGCTGAATTCTTCGAGTAAAGGCAGATTGGCTAATGAACCTTTTCTCTGCTGCTTTTGAAATTGAGCGTTCACGCTCTAGAGTGAGGAGATCCTCTACCCAGCGAACTTCTAAATTCATCTTATCTATTCCCTTTTAGATTTATAATTTTATTAATTGATATTTTTGGGAAGTCGTATGAATAAATGTAGAGATGAATAAAAATGGTAAAACATAGGGAGTACCTGCAAAAATGCGAGAAAAGATTGGACAATGCCAAACTATGAAAATGAAGTATTTAATAATTCTGACATAGAAAACAAGATAAGAGAATAATAGGTTTTGTTTTAACACGTTAAGAGATGAACATAAGTACGATCTAATAAAAAAATTTTTTGA
This sequence comes from Acinetobacter sp. IK23, assembly GCF_035615275.1. Taxonomy (NCBI): domain Bacteria; kingdom Pseudomonadati; phylum Pseudomonadota; class Gammaproteobacteria; order Moraxellales; family Moraxellaceae; genus Acinetobacter; species Acinetobacter sp. IK23. The sequence continues at coordinate 245,259 of NZ_JANBNX010000002.1, read as the reverse complement.
AATCAATGAATAAAAGAACATCAGAAAAATAAATTATTCAGTTCAACCAAATAAGTTTTAGAAATAACTATTGGCTTTTATTTAATCATTTTTTATAAAAAATATAGCTTCAGGAATCAAGTAAAAATTGGATAAAAAAAGTCCGCACCTTGGGGAAGAATGCGGACTATGAACTGTTTCAATAACCCATTGTTAAGTTATTGACTAAATTTTGATGCTATTAAATTAATACACTATTCAACTTTAAAAGCAATCATAAAATCTGATTAAACAACTTTTTCCATTTTCATTTCACCAAGAAATAAGAATGTTTTATTTACTCTTACAATAGCTTATAAAGTAAAAATAAATTTAATGAATAATTACTACAACTTATTTTCAAGTTCTATGTAGTGATAATAATTAATTGTATTTCATACAATATTTATAATGAGTATAAGGTGAAAATTCAATTCCGACTATTATACTAAAGTATCGTTTGCTTATTTTGAACTTATAAAGTCATCATTCACAATAATGACTTTATGGAAAAAGGCGATATTCAAAGCAAACTAATACTCTCCAATTAAGTAGTATAATTTTCTTGAAATTTCAACCATCATATTTGCAGTATATTGACTAATTTCAAATATTTGTTTTTTTTGTGGATTAAATACCATGTTGTCTTTTTCATCGCTAAAAAAAACATAAGTTGTATATTTATCCATGTGATGAACATGCTCTTTTAAGCTTAATTTTTCACCAGAATTAGGGTCATATGCAATAAACTTCATTCTCATGCATTTGTCTCTTACAGCGCTTACATCTCAATAATTTTGAATCAAGAGATTATTTAATAGACAACAATCTCAAGCTATAACTCATCGATACGATGCAGTTGGAATATTTTGCTTTGCTTTTTGAATGGATAGCTCAGCATTTTTTATTGATTGCTCAGCCTCTTTAAGCATGTGTGAACTTTTGGTTTCAGCTTTTTCTTCAGTGCCCCAAAGAAGATAGCAAGCGAAACTTCCCAATATTAATAATCCAGCAGTTACTTTTAACATAAACTTAATAAATCAAAATTTTCTGTATTATATGTATTTTTATGTGAAATGCATCACAATTTTATTAAAATTTATTAAACAAAGCTCATTATTTATTCTTTAAAATTAATATTCACATGAAATTTCAAATAATTTAATAGTCTTTGTGAATAGAAATCATTGTTTAGCTTGCTGGAGAATTTTTAATTTATTTAATCTTTAGTGACTTATTCTTCATCAAAAAAAGACATAAATTATTGAATGTATTTAATTTTATTAAAATTATGTTTTCTAGATATTCACTACTATTCCATATCCATTTTAGTAAAGCTCAATTCTAATTATGCAAAAAATGCATAATTGCTTTAATAAATGCATTAGAAGTGAAGCATTTCGAATTCTAAGATGAATCATCTTTAATGAATCGAAGTTTAATGATGAACGCTGATATTACTACCCGTATTGAGAAGGATCTTATTGGTCATCGAGAAATCAACAATGACCATTATTACGGAGTTCAAACATTACGTGCTTTAGAAAATTTCAACTTAACAAATAGCAAAGTTGGAAATTTTCCTAATTTAATTAAAGCATTAGCTATGGTTAAACTAGCTTGTGCTGAAGCAAACTATAATCTTAAAAACCTAGATCAAACTAAATTCGAAGCAATTGAATACAGCTGTAATCAGCTTATTCGTGGTAATTTCCATGACCAGTTCCCAATCGACATGATGCAAGGCGGTGCTGGTACTTCAACTAATATGAATGCAAATGAAGTATTAGCAAATGTTGCTTTGGAATATATGGGCCATTCTAAAGGGCAATATCAATACTTGCATCCAAATAACGACATTAATATGTCGCAGTCAACAAATGACGTATACCCTACTGCAATCCGTTTAGGTCTGTTATTAAGCTTAGATGAGTTAAATCTTCCATTTAACAATTTAATTTTAAGTTTTCTTAACAAATCTCAAGAGTTTGCGCACATTTTAAAAATGGGCCGTACTCAATTACAAGACGCTGTACCTATGACTTTAGGTCAAGAGTTTGGTGCATTTGCAGTTACCTTGCAGAAAGATCTTGAGCAAATTAATACGCTTATTCCAAATGTTTTAGCTTATATGAACCTTGGTGGTACAGCAATTGGTACGGGAATTACGACTGAATATAATTACCGTGAACTGGCTATTCAGGCACTTGCAAAAATCTCTGATAAGAAAATTAAGTCAGCTCCAGATTTAATTGAAGCAACTTCAGACATGGGTGATTTTGTTCTTTTATCTGGTTTATTAAAACGTACTGCTACAAAACTTTCAAAAATTGCTAATGACTTGCGTTTACTTTCAAGTGGCCCACGTACTGGCATTAATGAAATTAACTTAGAAGCGCGTCAACCTGGTAGTTCAATTATGCCGGGTAAAGTAAACCCTGTTATTCCTGAAGCGATGAACCTTGCTTGCTTCCAAATTATTGCAAACGATTTGGCTGTAACTTTAGCTGCTGAAGCAGGCCAACTACAGTTAAATGCAATGGAACCGCTTATTGCATTCAAACTATTTGAGTCTATGGACTTACTTGGTAGAGCAATGGCAATGTTCCAAAGCAAGTGTATTGATACGATTACAGCGAATCCTGAACACTGTAAAGCTTTAGTTGAAAACTCAATTGGTATTGTGACTGCACTCAACCCATACCTAGGTTATGAAACTACAACTCGTATTGCTAAAACTGCAAACGAAACTGGACAAAGTGTATTGGCTTTAGTTCAAAAAGAAGGTTTATTATCAACTCAAGTGCTTGATGATATCTTGTCGATTAATAATATGGTTAAACCAAAAATGTCGGCTTAATTCCTGAAAAATAAAAAGGAGCTTTTAAAGCTCCTTTTTATTTTTCCATAATTTTTAAAAACTAAACGTTGTAGAGAACTGGGCTGTACGTGGATTACCTAAGAATAAATAGTCATCACCCATAAATGCCCCTACATCACGCCAATACTTCTTATTAAATAAGTTATCAATATTGAGTCTAAAAGTTGTTTCATGCCCAGCAAAATTTGTTTTATAGGCAGCACCAATATTAAAGACACTGTACCCACTTACTTTTGCCGTTGCATCTTTATTTGCATATTTACTGCTGCTGTATTGCATACCAGTCAGTAATCTTAAACCTTCGACTGACGGAACTTTATAAGATAGTTGCGCAGTTGCGCGGATTTTCGGCACATTTTGAGTCTGATGGCCTTTGTAGCTGTCAGTATCAATATCAACAAGACGAGATTTGGTATAGGTAACACCTGAACTTACATCGAGTGTATCGGTTAAAGCGCCCGTTAAACCTAATTCAATACCTTGATTGTGTTGCTCACCTTGTTCAACAAAATCGAAAGTTCCATCTGCATTTACTTTGCTATATTGATTATCTTGTTTTAAATCAAAAATAGCTGCTGTTACCAAGAAGTTGCGTATTTGTTGTTTAACACCAATTTCATATTGTTCAGAATTTTTAGGTGATAGAACTTCTAAAGCATTATTAGCAAACCAAGGTGCTTCACCACCATCCGATAAACCTTTGGCATATGAAGCATAAAGATTAGTCGTAAGAGTTGGGCTATACATGAGTGCTAATTGCGGTAAAAATTTATTTAAATCGGTATCTCGGCTTTGCTGACCATTTGGATCATAAGCTTGCTCATCAAGGTGAATAAGTTTTCCACCAAGTAGAGTTGACCACTGATCATTAAATTGAACTCGGTCAGATACAGTAAATGCAGTCTGATCACTTTCTAAAGCTTTAAAGCGATTACCTAATTTTTCAGTTGGCATTGGAAAGTCTGGTTTATCAACATAAATATTGCCAATTTCATTCTCAATAAGTTGATTGCTCGGATCATAACGCTTTAAGTTTTTACGTGTATTTTGCAATTCAAACGCTATTTGGTGCTGAAAATTGCCAGTATTGAACTGACCATTTAACCCAGCAGCAAACTGATTAGTTATACGTGTGTCATCTGGGCTACGATAGTCATAAAGGTCATAATTTCCATCTTTGTCAAATACTGCAAGTGGATTACCCGATGAATAATAACTTCCATAAGGAAACACAATATAATCATCAATCACAACACGGCTTTGAGACGCACTTAAGCTACCATTCCATTGATCATTAAAAGCGTATTGATATTTTAAACTCGCATTTACACTGTTATTTACAACAGGCTTACTCCAAGACTGATAACCCAATAAACGGTCTTGATCTACATTTGTTGGTACTTCCTGCCCATCAAGCAGTTGATAGCCTGGTACTGAGCGTTCGCTTTGACGCTGAGCTTCAATATCAAACAGTAATTTAGAGCGATCATTAATTTTCCAGTCTAAAGCAACTGAACCAAACTCACGTTTACCATTTGCGTGATCAACGTTTGGGTGGATACTTTCATGCGCTAAATTAACGCGATAACCAAAATTGTCATTAACAAAGCCGCCTACATCCGTTGCCAGTGTATAGCCGCCTTCTGAATTTGCATCGACCGTAATAGTTTTAATATCGGCAGGTCTTTTGGTCACGTAGTTAACCACACCACCGGGTGTCGACATTCCACTTTGAATCGCAGAAATGCCTTTTAAAATCTCAACTTGTTCTTTATTTTCTAAAGCTACATTTTGCTCGCCACGTATACTATGACCATTAATGAGATAACTTGAACCTAAATCGAGTGCGAAACCACGAGCGACAAAGTTTGGATAATAGCCAATAGCAGCGTAGCCATCGCCTAGCGATGAATCATTTTTAATAACATCGGTGAGTGTTTTTGCGTGCTGATCTGCTAGACGCTCAGAAGTAATGGTTGTAATGGAGGCAGGAACTTTCTTTACATCGCCAGTTTGAAAACCAGATAGATTAACTTTCTTTGAGGTGTATAGCGCATCACTATTTTGTGTGGCATTCACAGTAATGGTTGGGAGCTGCGAAACCTCCGCTTCATTTGCATAAACTACAGAGCTTATAAGTGCAATAGATGAAGCCAATGCTGTTTTAGAGCATGTCATGAAGTGAAGATTTAACGCGCGTCTTTCCATTGAATAGTTACCTGCCATAGCGAGCATAATTTATAAAGCTAAAAAACGGTTATGTGCCCTATTTTTCAGCCACGCAAGAATACAGGCACCCATATTGAGAAACAACACATTCTGTATTTTTTCGATTAAGTGAATTTGATGCAACTTTTATGTACTTACTTATCAATATATAAATTTCTTTTATTTTCTTGGAAATTGAGGTTATAACTTTTTAAGTATTACAAGATAGCAAAAATGAAACTAAGCTCAAAACTAGAGGAGTCAGGAGAAATTTAACAATAGATATATTTTTAAAATTAGCTCAATGATTTTAAATGCAATTCATTATCAAATTGAATGAAAGGAAATGTTCGATCATTGGTTAATTTATCTTTAAATCGAACAAAAGGACGTAATTTTACTAGAATCGAATTTTAAAATTAGAAAAAATGAAGGGTTAGGAATTTTAAGGAAGTGCTCAAGGTCGAGTGATTTTTATTGTTTCATTCTATTTTCTGTATAGCATACCTAAAAAATTCCTAGTTTTTGTCTACAAAACGATGGAATAAATATGACATATACTCAGGAAGAAAAACGTAGCCGGATACGTGGGATTGTAGGCGCAGCCTCTGGTAATTTAGTTGAATGGTTCGACTTTTATATCTATGCAGTATTTGCTGCCTACTTTACTCAAGCCCTAACTGCACCAGATATGGATAGTACGACTAAGTCTATTTATGTTTGGGGTGTGTTTGCTGCAAGTTTCTTTATGCGTCCGATTGGTAGTTGGGTATTTGGACGCATCGCAGACCGACATGGTCGAAAAAAGTCGATGATTATCTCAATCTGTCTGATGGCCCTAAGCTCATTTTTGTTTGCAGCTTTGCCAACTTATGACCAAGTTGGTTTATTTGCACCCTTTCTTTTACTTGTAGTGCGATTACTTCAAGGCTTATCTGTGGGTGGCGAGTATGGTGCAGTTGCAACTTATATGAGTGAACTAGGCTTAAAAGGTCAGCGTGGTTTTTACTCGTCTTTCCAATATGTCACCCTCTCTGGTGGTCAGTTACTCGCAAGCTTACTTGGCGTTATTTTGTTGGCATTTTTAAGTGAGCAACAATTACATGACGGCGGTTGGCGTATTCCATTTGTGATTGGTGGTATCGCGGCAATTTTATCTTTACTTGCCCGTAGTCGTTTAGAAGAAACGCTTTCTCATCAAGACAGCGAACGTAAAGAGTCTGGTAGTTTAAGAGAACTCTTTAAAAAGCATTGGAAAACCTTTTTATTGGTGGTCGGATACACTTCTGCCGGTTCCTTAACATTTTATGTAGAAACTGTTTACTCAAAAACTTATTTGACTAATTTAGGGATGGATGGAAAAACTGTTGGTTATATCATGACCTTCGCGCTATTTGTCTATATGTGTGCTCAACCTGTATTTGGTGCAATATCCGATCGTATTGGGCGCCGCTCTTCAATGTTGGCATTCAGCTTATTGTCCGCCATATTTATCTATCCAGTCATGGTGGTCGGGATGCGAGCCAATATTGACTCTCCGATTATTATTGCCCTGCTACTCATCTTTATGATGATGTTACTCAGTTTCTATACCTCTATTAGTGGTTTGGTAAAAGCTGAAATGTTCCCACCTCATGTACGAGCTTTAGGCGTAGGTTTTTCGTATGCAGTAGGTAATGCGCTGTTTGGTGGTTCTGCACCTTCAGTTGCCTTACAGTTCAAAGCTGCTGGAATTGAAAATACTTTCTTTATTTACGTCATTGTCATGCTGATTATCTGTTTCTTATGTAGCCTTGCGCTTCCGAAAAATCCAGATTATTTAGAACATGATCACTAAAAACTAAAAGTTAGATATTCTTCTAGAGCTTTTTTTAGAAGAATATCTTTTTAAAATAATAAGAAATTCATTTTTGTTCTGTATCTTATAACTACATAGTACAACGCACCTGCTTAATTCATTAGCAATTTTGAGTTTGATGCTGCTGATCAATATAAATTAATTTTTTGATGGGATAAAAATGGAAAACGAAAAATCCCCTTTACCTGAAAGTATTATTCAAGTCACCTTCTGGCAAGCCTTTTTATTTTGGCTCAAGCTTGGCTTTATTAGCTTTGGCGGGCCAGCTGGACAAATCGCTGTGATGCATCAGGAACTCGTTGAACAAAAGCGCTGGATATCTGAAAAAAGATTTCTCCATGCACTTAACTACTGCATGCTGTTACCCGGCCCTGAAGCGCAGCAATTAGCAACCTACATTGGTTGGCTTATGCACAGAACTGCGGGAGGATTAGTCGCAGGCATTCTATTTGTCCTACCGTCTTTATTTATTTTAATTGGGTTGTCTTGGGTTTATATAAAATTTGGAGATGTTCCCGTTATCGCAGGTATTTTTTACGGGATCAAGCCTGCCGTCACCGCAATTGTTTTCCATGCAACTTACCGTATAGGCAGTCGTTCACTTAAAAATAGATTTTTATGGTTCGTCGCAATAGCTGCGTTTTTTGCCATCTTTGTCTTAAAACTTCCTTTCCCGCTTATTGTGCTATCTGCTGGTATTGCAGGTTATTTAGTTAGTAAAAAGTACCCTGAGCTACTTTCCTCAGCAGCTGGACATAAAACTAGTCAGAAAGATTATGGTCCAGCATTTATTGATGATGATACCCCGACACCAGAGCATGCTAAATTCCATTGGTCACGATTAGCTAAACTTATTTTTGTGGCCATTGCGTTATGGTTATTGCCAATTTTAGCTTTAGGCGCATATTTTGGATGGCATCATTCTTATACGCAAATGGCGTGGTTTTTCACTAAAGCTGCGCTGCTTACGTTTGGGGGCGCTTACGCAGTTTTACCTTACGTCTATCAAGGGGCTGTGAATCATTTTGGCTGGCTTTCACCTACGCAAATGATTGATGGATTGGCACTTGGGGAAACTACCCCCGGTCCACTGATTATGGTCGTTGCCTTTGTTGGTTTTTTAGGAGGCGTCAATCATTCATTACTTGGGCCTGAACATCTATTTTTTGCTGGAGCACTCGGTGCTGTCATTGTGACTTGGTTTACCTTTCTTTTTTCATTTGTATTTATTTTTGCTGGTGGTCCTTTTATTGAATCTACCCACAATGAAATTAAGTTTACCGCACCACTCACTGCAATTACCGCGGCTGTGGTCGGTGTCATTTTAAATCTAGCATTATTTTTTAGTTATCACGTGCTATGGCCGCACGGTTTTTCCGGTCACTTTGATGTTATCTCGGCGATCATTACTGTGGCTGCATTTATTGCCTTATTCCGCTTTAACATTAATGTACTCTATGTCATTTTTGCATCAGCACTAATTGGTTTAAGTATTTATCTTTTATAAAAATGAGCCATGAGTCCTTTAACGTAACTGCGAAGGACTCATGCCATAAAATTGTTTAAAGCGATGGCTTAAATGGCTTGCTGAACTAAAACCACATACCAAAGCAATATCTTGTAAAGAAAGCTGAGATGACTGAATTAACCCTTTTGCCTTAGTTAAGCGTCTTTGCATGACATATTGATGAGGCGCCATATTCATGGATTGCTTAAACATTTGAGCAAAATGGTATTCGCTTAAATTCACAACATTTGCCAAGTCTGACAAAGTGAGTGCTTGGTCTAAATGCCCTTCAATCCATTCCTGAATATATTTAAGTTTATGAGGAGCAAGGCCTCCTTTAATGGCAGGCTGTTGCCATTGAACACTACTGTATCTTCGAATTAAATGATTCAACAATAAACTGGCTGTAGTACTCATTTGTAAGTGGTTTGCTGAATCGCTCCAGTCACAATCTAATAGGAAAAACTGATATAACGCTCGAATCTTTTCGTCATCGTTAAAAACAACTTCGTTTAGTTCAATTTGATTGGGTTCTTTGTCCCATATTTTTTCGGCGACATCACGCAAATGTTGGTCGGTATAATACAAATGGACAAATTTAAGCCCACCACGTATATCCCAAGTCGACTCCTGATGTTCAGGCAACAAACAAAAACGACCCGGCCCGCCACCATTTTTCCAGCCTACAGGGGTTTTTTGATAGCTTTCATAGCCATCTTGAATATAGAGACTTAAAGTGTGGTGATCGCTACAGACACTTACACGATCTTGCTGATTAGACCAAAATGCAAGTTGCATATTCTCATCAAGCACCACAGTTTCGTGGAGCTTGGCTTTAGATTGCTGTAGCTGTTCTAAAGTTTGATAGGCCATGCAAAATTAAAACGAATATCATTGAGCTTAAGTTAAACATATTCAGCAAAATTCAGCTAGTTTAGATCTATAAAAAACGCAAGATCTTGCATGTACAACACAAGAATATATACGTGAAAAATGAAGCAATCCTAGATACTTAAGTTTGGTAATCGAGGATGAAGTTATGAATATTTTACTCTATGTTGCGGTGGTGTTGATTTGGGGAACAACATGGATTGGAATTGCCGTTCAGAGCCATTATGCAACACCCATCGTCGCAATTTTATGGCGTTTTGCTATTTCAGCCTTATTACTTTGGGTTGTTTTACTATTTTCAGGAAAATTACAGCGAATTGCTTTAAAAGATCACTTGTTTTGTATGCTACAAGGACTCTGTGTTTTCGGCCTAAACTTTATTTGTTTTTATACCGCCGTTAAATATGTAAATAGCGGTTTAGAGTCTGTCATTTTTTCAATGGCCGTTTTCTTTAATGCCATTAATGCGCTTATCTTTTTTAAACAGAAACCTTCTCCAAACTTTGCGCCAGCTGCAATTTTAGGACTCATAGGTATTGTTTTACTGTTTTGGCATGACCTGATTAATAGCCAGTTTAATGCACAGTTATTAATGGGTATTGGGCTATGTGCAATAGGCACTTACGGTTTTTCTTTAGGAAATATGATTAGTGTTAGACACCAAAAACGTGGTCTAAATATCTTTTCAACAAACTGTTATGCCATGAGCTATGGGGTATTGGTAATGTTAAGCCTAGCTTTATTTACAGGACAAGATTTAATGCCGCCGATGAATTTCCCATTTTTAAGTTCGGTACTTTACTTGGCTGTATTTGGTACGGTTATTGGGTTTTCTGCTTATTTTTCTCTGGTTGGGCGAATTGGCGCAGCCAAAGCAGCTTATAGCACGTTGCTCTTCCCTTTAGTTGCTCTAACAGTTTCTACTTTCTTTGAAGGATATGAGTGGACCTTAAATGCTGCATTTGGAATTTTATTAATTTTACTTGGCAATTACTTGATGTTTAGTAAGTTAGAAATTGGAAAAAAGTTATTTAACAACCAAAAAAGTTGTGAGAAGCAGGCTTAATAGCCTGCTTTTTTTATAAATCATAATTAATTTTAGTAACCCGTTTTTAACATCAGCTCAAAATCTTTTAAAGCTGCGGCTGCTGTGGCTAAAGGCGCAGAAGCCCCTCCACTGACCACAAACTCACCCATCTCTTGCGTTAACACTCGTATGCATTTATTAGAACCTTGCAGATGAGCAAAAGGATGATTTGCTGCAACTAGTCTTAACTCAACACCCGTTTGAATTTGCTGATTTTTAATATGAATAAAACCGACCAGACGAGGAATTACATTTTCATTTTTCCAATCACGAATATGATCGGCAGTTACATGACTGATTCCTTGTTTTGGAATATCTTTAATTTTTACATCAGCTCCCAAAACAGTATTGGCTAGTATGGTAATTTTAGCAGCGGTATCCCATCCATCTATATCGAAAGAACTGTCAGGTTCCGCAATACCTTTTGCTTGAGCTTTTTCAAGAGATTCTGCAAACGCACATTCATGTTGCAACATATCGTTTAAAATGAAATTTGTAGTGCCAGTAAAAACACCTTCTATTTCTAAAATCTGACAGCCAGCTAAGTTATATTCAAACAAATCAACAGTTGGTAAGGCAGCAGCAGTCGCACCGCTAAAAAATAGTTTTTTATTGTGCTGATGCGCCAAGTTAATTAATTTTTTGCCTTCTACGACTAACGCACCTTTAGATACTGCTATCGCATTCATGCTATGTGTTAAAGCATAATTTAAATAAAATAGGCCCTTTCCACCTGTCACATAGTCACTTGGCCCTGCCTCAATAATGACATCCGCCTGAACCTGTTCTAAAAACTTTTGTTCAGTGAGACCTGCTTGATATTGTGCTTTATCTAGCCACTTTGAAGCTTGTAAACCATCTTGGTCAATTAAACCTGAAGATGAATTACACACACCGACTAAACGGGCATCAACTTGATATTTTTGTTTATAGTAGGCCGATCGACTTAAAAGAAGCTCTGCAATTTGTTGCCCAATCCGTCCAAAACCACAAATTGCCACGTTAACTCGCTTCATATCGCTTTCTCAAAAATTTATATGATTTAAATCAAAAAGTTTCCATAGACAATTTCAATGCATCATCTCTGGAAACTTTGTATTTATATAGATAAGTTAAAATACTATATCGCTCAGATATTTGTTAGATTAACAATCTTAATAACCATATAAATTGCGACAGCAAAAACCATTAAAGCAAAGACTTTTTGTACAATCGCAGGTGGAATAAAGCGAATGGCTCGGCGACCTAATAGCATGCCTGCTACACATGCGAGAGCAAATGTACTGGTAATGGCGACTGGATAATGAAAACCCTCTGCAATATGCATTACAATACTTATGCCACTAATGAGAAAAATAATCATAAGTGAAGTTGCAACAATGCTATGCATATCCAAATTTGTGACTTTTCTAAGCGCTGGTACAATTACAAAGCCACCACCAACACCTAGCATACCAGTTAAAAGCCCCGCAATAATTCCAATGCCGGCAAGTACACCTCTAGTTTTAAAATTCCAGATAAATCGCCCTGTACTTGGGTTGACCTGACACGGCGGGTTATGGAAATCTGAAACTCGGTTACTGATGAGTCGATAACCCACTGTAAACATAACCAAGCTAAACATTAACATGAGCCAAACAGGTGAAATCGTATTGGATATTAAGATTCCAATATGGGCCATTGGAGTACCAATAATTGCTATCCAGATTGCAGCGCGATAGCGCACAATCTTTTTAAATAAGCCTTCAATGGTCCCAATCAGGGTAGATAGCGCGACAGCCAGCAAACCAATAGGCGCTGCTTGAGCCACTGTCCAGCCTTGACTTGTCATGAGTGCGGGTACAGCGAGAATACCGCCACCCGCACCAGTAAGACCAAGTAAAAAGCCAATCACAATGCCTTCAACGACAAGTAGTAACATATCAAAAGCCTAAAATTGCATATATTTCATTTGCTGTGAGCTGCCATTTGATGAGTAAGCAAATTCTCATCTTCTTGCGAAGCTTCACAGGGTAAGGCGCTGCTTTGTTTATCCTCTTAACTCGAACATAGCTTTCGCTTTCTTGCGAAGCTTTAGCCGCTTCTCAGGGCAAAGCTTTCCTTTGTTTATCCTCTTAACTCGAACATAGCTTTCTTGCGAAGCTTCAACCGCTTCTCAGGACAAAGCGTTGCTTTACTTATCCTCTTCCGCTCAAGCACAGCTTTCGTCTTCTTACGAAGCTTCAACCGCTTCTCAGGATAAAGCGTTGCTTTACTTATCCTCTTTCGCTCAAGCACAGCTTTCGCCTTGCGCTCGGGTAAAGCGTTGCTTTACTTATCCTCTTTCGCTCAAGCACAGCTTTCGCCTTGCGCTCGGGTAAAGCGTTGCTTTACTTATCCTCGCTCAGGTTTGACCATCCACTCACGGCCTTTGAGCATGCCTTGCCAGTAAATCGGTGGCAAAATCTGTTCTTTAAGTAACCAAGCCAAACGAGATGGCTTTTGTCCATCAATCACCCATTTTGGAAAACTAGGAAGCAATTTACCGCCGTAACCAAACTCGGCTAGAACGATTTTTCCACGCTCTACTGTGAGTGGACATGAGCCATACCCATTGTATTCACAGAAGTTTTGTTCACCCTTGAGCTGCGTTATCACATTCACAGCGACGATCGGAGCTTGTGCGCGTGCAGCAGCAGCCGTTTTGGCATTAGGCGCATTCATCACATCACCTAAAGCGAAAATATTGGCATGCTGTATGTGTTGTAAGGTTTGAGGATTCACACTTACCCAGCCTGCGTCATCAGTGAGTGTGCTAGCACGAATAAAATCTGGGGCTTGTTGGGGTGGAACAACATGCAACATATCGAAATCGGTCTCGACTAATGCTGCATTTTCATCGTTTACTAACTTAAACCATGCTTTTTTTGCAGGCCCATCTACTTTGACCAGTTGATGATTAAAATGAAGTTCAGCGCCATATTTTTCGACGTATTGCATGAGTGCAGGCACATATTCTTTCACGCCAAATAAAACACCGCCGGTGTTATAAAAATGTATAGAGATATCTTTGAGTTTGCCTTGCTTTAACCAGTAATCGGCTGAAAGGTACATTGCTTTTTGAGGAGCACCAGCACATTTAATCGGCATAGGCGGCTGAGTAAAGATTGCCTTTCCACCGTTTAGCTGTTGCACCAGTTCCCATGTATACGGTGCTAAATCATAACGATAGTTAGACGTTACCCCATTTTTACCTAAGGTTTCGACTAAACCTTCAATTCCATGCCAATTCAGTTTTAAACCGGGACAGACGACTAAAGCTTTATATTGAATGGGCTGACATCCTTCCAAAATAACCTGATTATGCTCAGGGTCGAATCCAGCAACCGCAGCTTTCATCCATTTCACTTTTGAAGGAATCACACTTGCCATGGAGCGTGCAGTAACTTGCGGTTTAAAAATGCCGCCTCCCACCATGGTCCAACCCGGTTGATAATAATGGGTATCTGCCGGATCAATAATGACAATATCCAAATGAGGTTCACGAGACAGTAAACTCGATGCTACAGAAATTCCAGCTGCTCCAGCTCCTACAATTACAACGCTATAGCAAGGAACTGAGCTTGGTTCATGATCTCTTTTTAAAATACGTGGAACTAGGCCTTTTAAGTTAAAACCAAGTTTATTACCAGATTCAACTAACAGTGCTGCATCTTTTGGAGCAACTTCGGCCAAAGCCCATAAACTGATTGCACGCATACCAGAACGGCAATACGCTAAAACAGGTTTTTGGGCATTCTGATAAAGCTGTTTAAACTCGGCAACTTGTTGATCGGTAATTTTGCCACTGCTAACAGGTTGATAAATTACCTTTAGGCCATGTCGCTGAGCTGCTTCTTCAATTTCAATCACATTGGGTTGGTCTGCACCTTCTCCATCTGGACGGTTACATATCAGAGTTTTTACCCCCTGATCTGCAATTTTTACGACATCATCAGCGGTGATTTGAGCAGCAACATAAAATTCTTGATTAACTCGTTTAATTTCCATATTGCCACCTTATGATTGTGAAATTGAGCCGCAGGCCTGATTAGCAGGAAGTGCTTTATCGATCTGCTTTGGATATGGAAGATTTAAATTATTCATTAATTTAATAAAATCTTCACGCGAACGATTCTGGCCTAAACGTGAGTTATTTAAACGTTCATTGCCAATGGTTGAAGATAAACGACCTTTATAATCGTGTCCCGGATACACAATAGTGTCGTCAGGCAAGCTAAAAAGTTGTTTATGAATACTGTCATAAAGTGTGCCCGCATTTCCCTGCTGGAAGTCGGTTCGACCGCATCCATCAATTAATAATGCATCGCCAGTGAAAACCATATTTCCCACCAAATAACTCGTACAAGCATTGGTATGACCTGGTGTATAGCGTGCTTCAATACTAAGTTTGCCTAGTTTCAGCGTACAACCATCTGTAATAAGAATATCTCCGCAACTTACATCTGAGTTTCTATGTAAAACCGATTTACAATGAAAACGTTCACGCAGTAAATTTGCAGCAGTAATATGATCTGCATGAACATGTGTATCTAAGGTATAGATGAGCGTAAATTGATGCTTTTCTAATTCTTTTGCATAGATTTCTATATCTGATGCAACTGGGTCAATTAAAATAGCCTCTCGTGTTTCTTCGCATCCAAGCATATATGTATAAGTCGAACTTTCTTGTTCAAAAAATTGCTTAAAGAACATGATTTATACCCCGATAATTTATTTCTATCCTATATTTTGCAAATACAATGCCAATTATTTTTATTTAAATAATAAGCTTAAAAATCATATAGTTAATTAAAAATTTAAAATTAAAATGAGAATATAAACTTTTCTTGATGTTTCTGTGAAACTCAAGTATGTTTCAATGAAACGATTGTGAAACATATAAAATGGCAAAGCTAAATTTTGAGTCAGAACAAGATTTTTATATTTTATTTGAGCAACTTAAGGCTTTATTCCCAAATGCGAGTCTGTTTTTAGCAGACACAACGACTCACGCAATTTACTATAAATTTAACACAGATGATATTTCTGTCGAGAGCATGGGAGCGCTTACTCAAGATCATCACAATCAATATCTCGAAATTAATACTCCTAAAGTTAGAAAGCGATTTATCTATCAAGAACATGATATTTATATTGCCGAGCATCGGATTATTGGGAAGCTACATATTTTACAGCCGATAAGCAATGAAAATGACATTACAGAACCGTTAGAAATAACAGAGCAATTGAAAGACTTAGCCAAAGTTTTTAATAGCTGCTCACCAGAAATGGCTCGTATGTTTTCGATTATTCAAAGAGTAGCTATAACTGAGTTTCCAGTGCTTGTCCGCGGTGAATCTGGCAGTGGTAAAGAATTGGTAGCAAAAGCCATTCACGATTATAGCCAGCGCAAAAACAAAATTTTTGTGGCGATTAACTGTGCTGCTCTTAATGCCAACATTTTAGAAAGTGAGCTGTTTGGACATGTTAAAGGTGCTTTCACAGGAGCAATTCGTGACCATAAAGGCGTGTTTGAACGTGCCGCTGGCGGAACACTGTTTCTGGATGAAATTGCCGAGATTCCTTTAGAGCTTCAAGCTAAATTATTACGAGTGTTAGAAACAGGTGAATTTACGCCTGTAGGTGGTGAAAAACCGATTCAAGCAAATGTCCGAATTATTACTGCAACACATAAAGCTTTACGCGAAGAAGCTAAAGCCGGACGGTTCCGTCATGATTTACTCTACCGTTTACGCGTAATTCCAATTTTTATACCACCACTCAGAGAACGAAAAGTCGATATTCCACTCATTGTCGATCAGATTTTAAAAGAAAGCTCAACTCAACTCGACACCATGCCTCATCATGTCAATCAAAAAGCTATGCAAGTTCTTTTAAATTATGACTGGCCAGGAAATGTTCGTGAGCTTAAAAACACCCTACTTTATGCGTTAACGATGGCAAATGGTAAGGATGAGATTGAAGTTGAAGATTTACCAAATGAACTTTTAAATGCTGACGATTACGTTAAATTGCCTGAGACAAATACCGAGCTTAGTCCAGAAAATGTGCAAGCTGCTTTAGAAAAATATGACCATAACCTAAATATGGTTGCTAATATTTTTGGCATTAGCCGTACAACGCTTTGGCGATATAGACAAAAACATAAGCTTTAGCTAGGTATTTGTTAGATCTAAGGCGTATCATATTGCAGTTGGTTAGTTCCATTAAATTCAAAGGCTTTCTATGATTGTTCGCGATAAAAGCAACGTTTTTAAACTCTTATTTGCATGGAAAGGAACAGTTCTGCCCAAGGTCTTGCCAGCATTGAGTTTTGTTGTATTTATTTCAGCATGTGTAGTTTGGCTTTCTTATTATCATTGGATTCAAATTCCTACTGTACCCGCAATTGGATTTACAATCTTTGGTGTGATTCTTTCCATTTGTACGGGTTTTAGAAATAACGCCTGTTATGACCGTTGGTGGGAAGGCCGCAAACTTTGGGGTGCATTAATTGCTAATGCCAGACATATTGTTAGAGACAGCCATGTTCTATCTAATGAACAACGTGAACATTTAATTCATCAGGTCTTAATTTTTAGTAATTTACTACGTGATCGACTGCGCCAGCAAACCGCTGAGCCGACCAAATTTCTTGAACATGCTTATTTAAATAACTCTTCACTCGATTATTTAAATGATCATATTAATGCACCGCAGTTTGTACTCGAAAACATTCAAAAAGATTTAGTTAAAATACTAAAAGACGGCGAAATTAGTGACATTATCTATAGCACGCTAAATCGACATATTATTGAGCTAGGCAATATTCAAGCGGGTTGTGACCGTATTGCTGGTACACCTTTACCCTACTCTTATTCTGTACTTTTACATCGCGCTGTTTATTGTTTCTGTTTCATATTACCGTTTAGCCTTGAAGCAGCTTTAGGTATTTGGACACCGCTTATTGTTGGCTTAATCGCTTATATGTTTTTAGGGCTAGATGCTTTAAGTGCTCAAATTGAAGAACCTTTTGGTTTGCAAGAAAATGATTTACCGCTCGATTCTATTGTACGTTTGATTGAACGTGAGTCTCTAAGCTCTTTAGGACAGCCATTACCTCCTATTATTGAAGCCAAAAACAATAATTTACTTTAATAAAAAAGAGCGATGATTCGCTCTTTTTTACAGCCTTAAGTTTCTATTTAGGGTTGTACAATAATCTTAACTGCCGACTCATTGTTATGAATTAAGGTTTCAAAACCTTGTGAAATCAAATCATCCAGTTGAATACGCTGCGTAATAAAAGGTTCAAGATTTATTTTACCTTCTTCAACGAGTTTAATCGTCTCCTGATGGTCATTTACGTAGGCAATTGTGCCTCGTACATCAAGCTCTTTCATTACTATACTATGCACATTAATTGATGCTGGGTGGCTCCAAATGGAAACAATAACGATAACGCCTGTTGATTTGACTGCTGCAACCAAAGTATCTAAAACTTTGTTAACGCTACTACATTCAAACGCAACATCGACGCCATCGCCATTAGTAATTTTCATGACCTCAGAAACAACATCAACTTCAGATGGGTCTAAAATATAATCTGCGACTCCCGACTCTTTGGCTTTTTCTTTACGTTTGGCACTTAATTCGGTAATGATGACTTTAAGACCTTTCGCTTTTAAAATTGCCGAAAGCAATAAACCAATTGGCCCAGCACCGCCAACCAGTGCAATATCACCAGCCTTTGCACCACTACGTACGTAAGCATGATGACCTACCGATAACGGTTCAATTAAGGCTGCCTGATCCAGTGGAATTTTATTGGAAATTGGGTGTACCCAACGGCGTTTAACCGCAATTTTTTCCGATAAACCACCACCACGACCACCTAAACCAATAAAGTTCATATTTTTGGAAAGATGATAATTATCGCCCGGTCCAGTCGGTACATCATCGGCCACAATATAAGGCTCTACCACCACATGATGACCAATTTCAATGTCATCAACACCGTCACCTACAGCATAGACAACACCTGAAAACTCATGGCCCATGGTAATCGGTGCAGATTCACCTGAAATAGGATGTGGATGTCCACATGGTGGAATAAAAATTGGCCCTTCCATAAATTCGTGCAAATCTGTACCACAGATTCCACACCAAGCTACCTTAATGCCTACAGTGCCGGGACTGACTTCTGGTTCAGGGATATCTTCAATACGAATATCGCCTCTGTCATAAAAACGCGCTGCTTTCATTATTATCTCCCTCAAATCAGGATGTTGTTTTAGCGATAGACTATTCCGCCGTCTGTTAAAATGGATTGACCCGTAATATAGTCCGAATCTTCACTTGCCAGAAAAGCAACTAATGCAGCTACATCATCTGGTGTTTGGGCTCTACCTAAGGCAATGCCTTCCACATATTTTTTATAAGTTTCACCGATTGCTGCACCGGTAATTTCAGCAAAACGTTTATCGATTTCAACCCACATGTCTGTTCCGACAATTCCGGGGCAATATCCATTTACCGTAATACCATGACTGGCATATTCTTTTGCCGCAGCTTGCGTAAGTGCCCGTACTGCAAATTTGGTTGCCGAGTAAATACCGAGTAAAGCAAAACCATCATGGCCTGCAATTGAACAGGCATTAATGATTTTACCTTTATGTTGGCGTTGCTTAAATTTTGCAGCAGCCGCCTGAATACCCCACAGTACGCCACCAATATTGATATCGACTATTTTTTGAAATTCATCAGGTGTGATTTCCGCAATCGCCTGAACTTGAGTAATTCCAGCGTTATTAATCATGACATCAAACCCACCAAGGCTTTGCTCAGCATGATTGATAGCGGCGTATACTTGCTCGCGGTCACTTACGTCAGCAATAAATGTGCTCGCATTTACACCTAAAGCGTGAATTTCCTGCTGCACATCGTTCAGTCGATCTTGTTTCATATCAACTAATGCAATATGTGCCCCTTCTTGCGCCAAGCGTAGGGCAATCCCACGGCCAATGCCTTGGGCTGCCCCAGTCACTAAAGCGACTTTATTTTTTAATCCCTTAACCATGTTCAACTCCTGTAAATGCAGAATTTCTACATATGAATCGCTCGTTGCATTGAAGCTAGAATGGATTCATGCATAGCTTCTGATAATGTTGGATGCGGGAAAATCACTTGAGCTAAACTTTCATCAGTTGCTTCAAGATATTTGGCAATCGCAAAGCCTTGGATATGTTCGGTTACTTCATGGCCTACCATGTGTGCACCAAGTAATTCACCCGTTTCAGCATGTATCACCGTTTTAACGAAACCTGACGCATCTCCAATTGCCAAAGCTTTGCCATTTGCAGTTAAAGAAAACTTTCCGATTCGTATAGGTAAATTCTGAGCTTTTGCTGCATTTTCCGTTAAACCAACACTCGCCACTTGTGGATGTGTAAAAATGCAACCCGGTATCTGACTACGGTCGAGTGAATGGACGTTTAGCACACCAGCGATTTTCTCGACACATATCATGGCTTCATGGCTTGCTTTGTGGGCAAGACACGGTACTCCAGCCACATCGCCAATCGCATAAAGCCCTGCTACATTGGTTTTACAATAGTCATCAATTGCCACAAAACCTTGTGGATTCAGTTCTACACCTAAACGTTCTAGTCCTAACCCTGTGGTATTCGGCTGTACACCAATTGCCGAAAGCACACGGCCAAAAACAAGCGTTTGAACGTCATTTGCCGTTTCAATTACACAGTGGACTTGCTCATTTTCAATTTGAATACTTTGAACGACAGCATCGGTTAAGACCTTCATTCCTTTTTGTTCAAACTGTTTTCTGACAAATTGAGCTACTTCCGCATCTTCAGTCGGTAAAATTTGCTTGGCTAAATCAATAAGCGTGACCTGACATCCCAAATCTTGGTAAAGGCTAGCAAACTCACTACCAATTGCACCTGAACCTACAACCAGTAAACTTTTCGGTAATTGCTCTGGTACAAGCGCTTCTTTATAACTCCACACATACTTTCCATCGACAGCAAGCTGAGGAACATGTCTAGCTTTAGCTCCAGTTGCCAAAATAATATGCGGTGCACTTAAAGCTTGACTGTTCCCTTGAGCATCAGTCACTTCAAGTTTTTCTTTTGCCGTAAGCTGAGCACGACCATTAAATACAGTCACCTGATTCTTTTTCAGTAAGTAATCGATGCCTTGTACTAACTGAGCTGACACTTGTCGACTATGTTGCACAAGCTTTTGAATATCAAAATCGAGTTGGGATACTTTAAAACCAAATTGTCCAGCATGTTTAAACTGGTTTGCAAGCTCTGCCCCTGCAAGCAAAGCTTTAGTTGGAATACAGCCCCAATTTAGACAAATTCCACCTAAATGTTGCTCTTCTACAATTGCGGTTTTTAACCCGAGCTGGGCTGCACGAATTGCAGCCACATACCCACCCGGTCCCGCGCCAATCACAATTAAATCAAATTGAGCTTCTGACATGCGGGTTCTCCTACACCAAAATTAAAGCAGGGTTTTCAACAAACTGCTTAAAGCTGGCCAAGAATTTCGCCCCAACTGCACCATCAATGACTCGGTGATCACATGACAATGTCGCTGTGACAATCTCACGAACCACTACATTGCCATTTTCAACAACAGCACGTGATTCAGAAGCACCTAATGCCATAATTGCACCTTGCGGTGGATTAATAATGGCGTCGAACTGTTTAATACCTAACATTCCTAAGTTTGAAATGCTAAAGCTACCGCCCTGAAACTCATCAGGCTGTAACTTGCCAGTCTTAGCACGGGTTGCCAAATCACGCATGTCATCGGAAATCTGTGCTAACGACTTCTGATTTGCTGCTTTTACAATCGGTGTAATTAAACCGTTTGGAATCGCTACAGCCACTGAAATATCCGCTTGAGAGAACTGTAAAATTGATTGAGTTGCCTCATCAAATTGAACATTCACCTCAGGTACTTTAATCAGCGCCGCTGCTGCTGCCTTAATGAGCATGTCATTAATAGAAAGTTTCACTTGTGGAACAGTCTCATTAATCTGCTTACGTAAATTTTGCAAAGCTTCTACGTTTAGATCGACCACTAAGCGAAAATGTGGTGCATTACGTTTTGCAGCCTGTAGCCTTGAAGCAATCGCCTTACGCATCCCATTCATCGCTACAGTAGTAACGGTCGATTGTTGTTGAACAGCACATTGAGTAGATTGTTCATTTACCGATGCAGGGTTATCACGATAGTAAACCGCTTCAACATCTTCTTTACAGACACGGCCACGAGTACCTGAAACACGGCAGTCATTTAGATTGATGCCCCATTGCTTTGCTAAACGGCGTGCTACAGGTGTCGCTAAAACTTGGCTATCATCGGCAGTAGATTTAACCACTTTAGCTTGAGTTTGCTGCTTAACATCAGGCCATTGACCACCAGCAGCTTGTACAGCCTTCTGGATGTCTTGAACACTAATACGTCCTTCACGACCAGAACCTGTGACTTTTGCCAAGTTTACATTGTGCTTTTCTGCAAGCTTTAACGCATGTGGTGTTGCAAACAAATCATCAGATGTTTGATAGCCTTGTAATGGCTCTGGTACAGCGTAGTCACCTTTAGCAGCCTTTACTGGAGCTGAAGCACTTGCAGCTACAGACTGTGGTTGTTCTGTTTTTTCAACAACAGGTGCAGATGTTTCCGCCTTACTTTGCTCCGAAGGTGCTTCCGGGGCTTTAGGTGCTGAACCACCTAGTGATGCAATAAACTTTTCAACTTCTGCATCAGAAACTTCACTTTCAGCACATACAGCAATAAGTCCACCAACAGGTAAAGTATCACCATCTTTCGCTAAAATTTTACGGAGCGTTCCAGCAAAAGGCGCTTCTAATACATTGACGATTTTTGTGGTTTCAATTTCACAAATTTCATCGCCTTTATTAAAGCTATCGCCTTCTTTAATCAACCATTGGGCAATCGTGCCTTCTTCCATGGATAATCCCCATTTCGGGATCTCCAGCGTTTTAATTTCGCTCATCCTAAGCCTCCAATGTTTTTCGTACAGCTTGCTCAATACGCTCTACACTTGGAATCCATTCTTTTTCTAAAACTGGAGAGAATGGAACAGGCGTATGTGGTGGCGTTACGAGTTCAACAGGTGCTTTCAAATAGTGGAAACCTTTTTGAGCAATCAGTGCAGCCACATCATGACCAAAACCACAGCGTGCTGCTGATTCATCCACAATGACCACGCGTCCAGTTGATGCAACAGACTCTAAAATTCCTTCTTCATCCAGAGGTGAAATTGTGCGAGGGTCTACTACTTCAACTGAAATACCATCTTTTGCCAGTTTGTCTGCTACTTCATTGGCGCGGTGTACCATCAGGCCTAAAGCAATAATGGTCACGTCTGTCCCTTCACGGGTGTAATTTGCTACACCAAAAGGAATGGTATAGGCCTCATCAGGAACTTCGCCTTTAATGTCATAAAGCATTTTATGCTCGCAGAACACCACAGGGTCATCATCACGAATAGCTTGAATTAACAGCCCTTTCACATCATATGGGCTAGATGGAACCACAACTTTTAAGCCTGGAACTGCGGCGAATACGTTATATGGCGACTGAGAATGCTGAGCTGCCGCAGAAAAACCTGCGCCAATCATGCCACGGACAACTATTGGCGCTTTTGCTTTTCCACCGAACATATAACGGAATTTAGCGGCTTGGTTATAAAGCATGTCATGACAGACGCCATAGAAATCCATAAACATTAAGTCAGCAACAGGACGTAAACCTGTTGCAGCTGCACCAGCGGCCATACCAATAATTGCAGACTCGGTAATTGGCGTATCAATCACACGTTCCGAACCAAATTCTGTCCATAAACCTTTGGTTACACCCAATACACCACCGAAACCTTCCAACTGGTTGTCTTCAGTGTTTTTACCGCCGTGTCCACCGCGAACATCTTCACCAACAACAAATACGGTTGGGTCGCGGCGCATTTCTGATTCAATGGCTTCTTTAATTGCATTACGAAAACTTTTATTTGGCATCTTTACTATTCCTTTAGTAAGAGACATAGACGTCGGTAAGGAGTTGTTCTGGTTTTGGATATGCCGCAGCACGAGCTTTTGCAACGGCATCATCAACATTTGCCTTTGAAGCTGCATCAATCTCGTCTAGTTTGGCATCATCAATTTTGCCTTTGACTTTTTCGCGGAAGATTTTCAAAGGATCTTTATTTTCTTTAATGAACTCGACTTCTTCTTTAGAACGAATCAAGCCAGGGTCACCTTCGAAGTGGCCATAAAAACGGTTTGTGATGGTTTCAATCACGCTTGGGCCTTCACCACGGCGCGCACGTTCAATCGCAGTTTGAGCGGCTTCATAAACGGCAAAGAAGTCTGTACCATCAACTTTGACTGCAGGTAAACCAAAACCTGCTGCACGACCAGCTATGTCCTTACTTCCTACAGCGTAATCATGCCCTGTTCCTTCACCAAAGCCGTTATTTTCGAAAACGAAAATCACTGGAAGTTTAAGAACAACAGCCATGTTCATCGCTTCAAAAGTAAGACCTTGGTTTGAGCCACCGTCACCTGTAAAAGACAGTCCGACGCCACCAGTCTTTAAGGTTTTCGCTGTCAACGCCGCACCAATTGCTAAAGGAGGCCCACCGCCCACAATCCCGTTGGCACCGAGCATACCTTTGTCTAAATCGGCAATATGCATAGAACCGCCTTTTCCACGGCAGAGTCCGTCATCTTTACCAAAAATTTCCAGCATCATGCCATGAATGTCACAGCCTTTTGCAATACAGTGTCCATGTCCACGGTGTGTTGAAGTGATATAGTCTTTGTCGGTTAAGTTTTCGCAAATCCCAACTGCAACAGCTTCTTCTCCGCTATATAAATGAATAAAACCGGGAATATCACCATTGGTATTTTCTTCGTGAAGTCGATCCTCAAATTCACGAATATCACGCATGCGTTTGTATGCTGCGAGTAATTGCTCTTCCGTTAATTGCATATCCTTTTCCTTTATTATCTTGATTATTGAAAATCAACCAAGTTTCAGCGAGAGATATATATTTCGCTATAAATAATAAAGCTCAATTTAATTTAATATGCTATTAGACTAAAAATTTTAAAATAATATTTTTAACTATTAATTTTTATTTTTCACAAACTTACAATGCAAAAATAAAATCAAAAAATTTTAATTCATTTCATTAACTTATAAAACAAACCTTTAACCAACCTTTGTTAATTTATAATATTTGCTGTGCACTGTGTGTATTAATAAATTCATTTTTTATTATTTTTATAAATTAAGATTCTATTATACACAACCTAGTTTTAAATAAATTTAATATAAAACGGAATTTTATATATGAACTTAAAAAGGCAAATAGAGACAGGTATTAAATTAAGAGGAGCGGATAAAGTTTCTCGTATTCCGATTAAGATTTTACCTACCGAAGAATTACCGAAAAAACCTGAATGGATTCGAGCAAAAATAACCGATTTCGAAGAAACTCAACGTATCAAAAATTTACTGCGCCAACAAAAGTTGCATAGCGTTTGCGAAGAAGCGGCATGTCCAAATCTACCTGAGTGTTTTGGTGGCGGTACGGCAACATTTATGATTATGGGCGATATTTGTACAAGACGATGCCCTTTCTGCGATGTAGCTCATGGTCGTCCAATGCCTTTAGATGAAAATGAACCTAAGCATCTGGCAGAAACGGTCGCCAACCTAAACTTAAAGTATGTCGTGATTACTTCTGTAGACCGCGATGATCTACACGATGGTGGCGCAGCACATTTTGTGAAGTGTATTGAAGAAATTAGAAACCGTTGTCCAGACACGCTGATTGAAATTTTAGTCCCTGACTTTCGTGGTCGTTTAGAAACTGCACTTTCGACATTAAGTTTATCGCCACCCGATGTCTTTAATCATAATATTGAGACAGTACCGCGTTTATATAGAGCGATGCGCCCTGGTTCGGACTATCAGCATTCGTTAAATTTATTAAAACGTTTTAAGAAATACTGTCCAGATATTAAAACCAAATGCGGTCTAATGGTTGGATTAGGAGAAATTGAGGCTGAAGTGCTTGCTCTACTCAATGATTTAAAAGATCACGATGTAGATTTAGTGACTATTGGGCAATATCTACAGCCCTCAAAGTCACATGCCCCTATTCATCGTTTTGTCCATTTAAAAGAGTTTGAAAGATACACTCAGCATGGAAAGCGTTTAGGCTTTAAAAATATTTGGAGTGCACCAATGGTACGTTCTAGCTATTTTGCCGATCGGCAATACTTTGGTGAACCTGCACCGAAGCCATTTTCAAGAGAAGATGTTTTGTCTTAGCGCAATCCGAAATAACAAAACTTATCCAATTGGCTAATGGTCAAACCCATTAAAACTATTTAAGGTAAATGAAATAAGAGGAAATTGTCACAATAATAAAGTTAAAGCTGTTGAGCGGCTAAGGATACGCCATTTAAACGATAAAGGAATTTCGATATGGATATGTCAAAACAACTATTATTGCCTTCTACAGATAACCTTCTGTCTTTCTTTAGAACGGAAATAACCTCTGAAACAGCCTATTCAGTCAAAAGGCCGTCACTCGATTTAGATGCGGCCCCTATATTTGATCTTGATCAGGAATGGCAACATTCCTTATTTGGTCGTTCAATCCAAGAGTGCCATAGAAATTTGATGCATATTGCTGAAGATGCGGATATGGCAATTGGCGTGACAGATCCTCACGGTACTTTACTCTGGACATGGAGTAGTACACCTATGCGTTCATCTGCTGAACAAGTCCACTTTGTTGAAGGTGGGCAATGGTCTACTCAAGCGGTTGGTCAAAATGCAATTGGTCTTGCTCTAAATACACATTCAGCAAGCTGTGTTTATTCACACGAAAACCAGATGAACAGCGTTAGAGACTGGGTATGTTATGCAGCCCCAATCACCGATGCAAACACAGGCCAGTTTTATGGCATTATGAACTTATCAACTAAGTATCAAAAGCATAATTCACTTGGAATTTTAGCGGTTGAACGATGTGCAGATATTGTAAAACAAGCCATTCAACTTCATCAAAAAAACATTTTATATATTAAGGCTCTAGGCACACCTAAAGTTCAATATAATCAACAAGGCTTAACACTCACACAGCGCCAAATCGAAATATTATGTATTCTTGCCTTGTGTCCAGAAGGTATAAACTTAGAAGAACTACACTACGCTTTATATGGCGACCGCCCAGTGAGTACAACCACACTAAAATCTGAACTCTCTCAACTTCGAAACTTAATTCCAGATGTTATCGAGTCACGGCCATATAGACTCAACTGTGAAATTCAATGTGACTTTCTTATGGCAGAGCAGGCGTTAAACCTAGGGTTTACTGCAACCACTTTAACACTCTACAGAGGTAGTTTTTTAGCCAAATCAGAAAGCCCATTCTTATGCGCTTGGAGAGATTGTTTTGATGCTCGATTGAGTCATGTGATTTATCAAATTGATGATATAGATCAACTATTACGGGTAGTCAGTCGTGTGCCTGATCGAGTTGATGCTGTTGAACGTTTACTTGAATTATTACCTGAGGATACACCTTATAGAGTAAAGCTTTTAAAATTGCTTGAATAAAATAAAAGGGAGAATATTGTATAAATATTCTCCCTTTTCAAGATCAGCTTAAGCAGAAGCTTTAAGCTGTATCCTATAGCAATCATCTAAAGCCAGCTCGTAATAACGCAATCCTTCTTCAGCAGCATGAAATGCTTTTTGCTGCCAATCGGGTCGGTCATTCGACAAACGTTTAATCAACTCCATGGCTTCATAAGGATGTAAATCATCATAATGCGCATGGGCCCGCAACCAAGCTAAAGAGCGCTTATCAATCGTGACTTCAGGGTGATCTGTATAAGCATGAATACCTTTATAGACTTGAATAGACCAGTCACCTGTCGCCCATTCAATTGCTAAGTTGGTGGCAGCTAAACATTCAGCTAAATTACCACGATGACTCATATTCCATAGAAAATGGTTCACCGCATTCATTGCAGCCGGCGGTCTCACGCTATCAAGCTGTTCTATAGTTAATCCAAAACCTTTAGCCCAATCACGATACCACCGCAAATGGCGTTCTTCGACTTTAATATTTTGAATTAACCAGTCTCGTGCTTCCGTTACACCTGGTTCAGCAAAAGCAGTCGCTTTAGCTAATGCACCAGCCATATATGATGGAAAGTGCGCTACTAATGGATAGAAATTAAGTAATGCATAACGGAAACTCTCTAGGCTCAATCCCCCATTGGCCATTTCAGTAAAAAATGGATGTTTACTGACTCGCTCCTTAACTGGTAAAAGATCATCCCAAAATCGCTGAGACCATTCATTATGCGCTGTAATTTCTAAATTCATTCCATATTGATTTAAAGCAGTCATTGCTAATTTTCCTATTTATATGACAGCAATCATCTGTACTTCACGGCTATAAGTCTATCCGAAAATGATAAAGATACAATCTTTAATCGACCATTTGTCATTTTTTCTCAAAGGTTTGGGGTCTTTAGATAATTGTGACGCTAATCATTGAAATGTCGTGATTTTTATCACAATTAGAGAGTATAAAAATCATTACTTTTTTAAAAAATCTGTATTATTATTTTAAATAATCCACACATTATATAACCAATACTTTTAGATGGAACTTTAATAAACCAAGTCTCATTTTATGCCAACTTCCAATATAGAGAGCATTAATTATGAAGTTGCAAGGTTCCAATATATTGGGACAGGAACAAATAGATTTATTAACCACACGCGGATTAAATTTCCTCAGGTTTCCAAAGCAACTTGAAACGATTTATCGTTTTCAATATCAAGAAGGTGCGGCCTATGAGTTTCGCTATAGAGCACCTATTATTTTAATATTATATTTATTTTTAAGCTTTGGTATATACCAAGTTTTACCGACTGAACAAGTTTTATCCTGGTTAAACTATTATTCTTGGGTAGGTATAATAGTTTTAATTGCATGGATTTTATCATTTATTAAAAAATTAAATCAGTGGTTTGATTATTATGTCGGAATTGGCTCTGCTTCTGCCGTTGCTATCACCTTTATTTTAATTAACGTTTTAGAAAATGGCCAAGATAATGTTCTTTTTCATGCAGCGATGATGTATGCAATTGTGATTATCTACGGTGCTGTAGGTATGCGCTTTTATACTGCCATTATTGCTGGATGGGTTGGTGGTTTTGTTGGTATTTTAGTCAGTACTTATGTAAAAGGTGACATTGATTGGACCTTTTTAAACCGTACATATACGTTTAGTAGTTTCTTAGGAATGACCCTTGCTTACGCGACAGACCGTCAACACCGAGAAAACTATTTACAAAACTGTATGATTGAGCTCAACCGTATTGAACTTATGCAACAAGCGCAACAGCTATCTTTGCTTTCACAACAAGATGCTTTAACTGGGCTTGCTAACCGACGTTATCTTGATGAAACACTAGATAATGAATGGCGACGTGCACTACGTCATGAGACATCACTTACCATTATGATGGTTGATATCGACTTTTTTAAGTCATATAACGACACCTTGGGCCATCTTAAAGGTGATCAGTGTTTAAGAGATATTGCTACTGCAATTTCATCTATTGCCGCTCGTAGTGGAGATTTGGTTGCTCGTTATGGTGGTGAAGAGTTTTTACTTCTTTTCCCTATGACAAACACACAACAGGCTCAAATTCAAGTTGAAAGATTAATGAATGCAATTAAAAAAATTGCAATTGCTCATCCATGTAGCAGTGTTTCACCGTATGTAACCATTAGTGTGGGTGTGGCAACTACTGTTCCGCGTCTAAATGATTCAATTTCTGCCTTTGTTAGCCGTGCTGATCATGCACTCTATCAAGCAAAAACAAATGGTCGTAATCAATATCAAATTGCTGTAAATGAAGAACAAATTGTAGACTTAACTTAATTATTCATAAGTCTATATAATTAAAAAAATTGCTATCAATAAATAAAAAGCCACATACTTTAAATTATGTGGCTTTTCTTAATTCAACCAGAGCTATACTTAAGGTTCAATCGGAGCAAATGGAGGAACAACATCTGCATTTTGAGCACGATGGCGTAGGAAATGATCCATTAAAACAATAGCCAGCATTGCTTCCGCAATTGGAGTTGCTCGAACGCCGACGCACGGATCATGACGGCCTTTAGTTAATACATCAGTATCTTCACGATTTAAATTAATCGTTTTCCCCGGAGTTGTGATACTTGCTGTTGGTTTTAGGGCAATCGCTACACGAATGGTTTGACCACTTGAAATACCACCCAAAATTCCACCAGCATGATTTGCTAAGAAGCCATGACTCGTCAATTCATCACGTGTTTCATGACCAAACTGTCCAGCAACTGCAAAACCATCACCAATTTCCACACCTTTCACCGCATTAATACTCATCATTGCATGTGCAATATCAGCATCTAAACGGTCAAAAACAGGCTCGCCCCAACCCACAGGAACTTTCTCAGCTAAAATTTCTAGTTTAGCGCCACAGCTTGTGCCTTGTTCACGTAAAGAAGTAACCAATGCTTCAAATCGAGAAACAGCATCTACATCGCCACAGAAAAATGGATTATTTGGAACTTCATTCCAATCTAGTTTCTCGGTAACTTCATTACCAATTTGAGTGACGTGACCACGAATCAAGACACCAAATTTTTCTGCTAAATATTTCTTCGCAATAGCACCTGCTGCAACACGCATAGCAGTTTCACGAGCACTTGAACGACCGCCACCACGATAATCACGGAAACCATACTTTTGTGTATAGGTATAATCCGCATGACCCGGTCTAAAGGTTTGCGCAATATTTCCATAATCTTTCGATTTTTGGTCAGTATTACGAATGAGTAAACCAATTGGAGTACCTGTGGTTTTCCCTTCAAATACCCCTGAAATGATTTCAACTTGATCAGGTTCTTTGCGTTGAGTTGCAAATTTCGATGTACCAGGCTTACGGCGGTCCAAATCTATTTGCAGATCTTCTTCGGTCAATGCAAGGCCCGGTGGCACGCCATCAACAATTGCCATTAAGCCAACACCATGTGATTCACCACATGTAGTTACACGAAAGAGTTGTCCAATAGTGTTCCCTGCCATACGTACAACTCCTTAAGATTGTTCTGCAAATAATTTTCTATAACGACGACATTGTTCAGCAGTCAAAGCAAAAATACCTGAACCGCCTTTTTGGAAAGTAAGCCAGTTGAAGTCAATTGTATTGAAGTTCTGACGCATTGCCCATTCAGAGTTACCCACTTCAATGACAATTAAACCATCTTCTGTCAAATAATCTGCTGCTTGAGCAAGCATTTTACGTACTAAGTCTAAACCATCTTGACCTGCTGCCAATGCAAGTTCCGGCTCATGTAAAAACTCTTCTGGTAGGTCAGCCATATCTTCGGCATCAACATATGGCGGGTTACTTACAATTAAATCGTACTGATTTTCAGCTGGAATCTTGGCGAATAAATCAGATTCAAGTAACGCAACTTGATATTGCTTATTGTGGTGTTCAACATTAATTGAGGCTACTTCTAAAGCTTCTTTAGAAATATCTGTTGCATCCACTTCAGCATCTGGATAAGCATAAGCTAAAGCCACAGCAATACAACCAGAACCTGTACACATGTCTAAAATACGTTGTGGAGTCTTAGGTTTGGTATTTTCTGGTAAGTTGTTGAGCGCTTCACGCATTTGACCATTTTCATCTAAGCAATATGGTGCAAAACGTTGCTCAATTAACTCTGCAATTGGTGAACGAGGAATAAGTACGCGTTCATCAACATAAAATGGCTTATTGAAGAAGTAAGCTAAATTTAATAAATAAGAAGTTGGAATACGGTCATTAATACGACGCTCCAGCAAGCTTAAGAATTCTGCTTTTTCACTTGGTAAAAGCTTAGCATCTAGAATTTCTGCATCTGCTGACCATTCAAGAGATAAGGTTTGTAAAACTAATGCAGAGCTTTCTGCAAAATAATCTTCAGTACCTTGTCCTAAATGTGCATCATGTTGACGTAATGCTGATACCCCAAAACGAATAAAGTCTCGAATTGTTGATAAATTTTCAGCAGCTTCCTGTAAATGTTCAGGGCTAATCGTCGGTCGCTCCACTTAGGCGTCTCCAAAGGCAAATTTTGCAAAGTGACTATTCTACTGAGTGAGACAAAGCAACGCAACGCTTTGCCTTGTGAACCAGTGTTTTACATCTCAATCTATACAAATCACGGCTTTAAATTAGAATACTTTGTTTTAATTAAGAAATAATGAACTTTATAAGTAGCGCAATATGTAGTCTCTGAAACAAAAAAGCGGCCTTTAAATATTGACCGCTTATGAACTCTAGTTGGCTTAAAGCTTAAGCTTTTCTGCAACATAATCGGAGTCTTTATCTCCACGACCCGACAGATTCACCACAATCATGGTTTCTTTCGGTAGCTTTGGTGCTTCACGAATTGCCCAAGCCACCGCATGTGAGCTTTCTAGTGCAGGAACAATTCCTTCTACACGAGATAATGTCATAAAAGCATCTAAACATTCTTGGTCGGTTGCAGTGCTATATTCAACACGACCTAAATCTTTTAAAAAACTGTGTTGTGGCCCAACACCCGGATAGTCTAAACCGGAAGCAATAGAATGCACAGGTAAAGGTTCACCAGCCTCATTTTCAAGCACATAACACGCCATACCATGAATTTGACTTGGTTTACCTAAAGTTAAGGTTGCCGAGTGCATATTGGTGTCTAACCCATGCCCAGCTGGTTCAACCCCAACGAGTTTTACATCCGAATCATTTAAAAATGCCGTAAACGCACCGATAGCATTTGAACCGCCACCAACACATGCCACCACATAATCTGGATTTTTACCAAAGCGCTGGTGCGTTTGATCTTTAATTTCATTGCCTATAACCGATTGAAAATCTCGAACCATTTTAGGAAAAGGATGTGGTCCAACCACAGAACCAATCGCATATATAAAGTTTTGAGGATCTTTTAAATATTCTTCAAATGCGCTATCTACCGCATCTTTTAAGGTTGCTGTACCACGAGTGACCGATACCAAATGTGCACCCAAAATTTTCATTTTGACAACATTTGGATGTTCTTTTTCAATATCAACTTGACCCATGTGAATTTCACACGGAATACCCACTAAAGCACACGCTGTTGCCAAAGCAACTCCATGTTGACCTGCTCCAGTTTCAGCAATGACTTTCTTTTTGCCCATATATTTAGCAAGTAAAGCTTCACCTAAGCAGTGATTAATTTTGTGGGCACCCGTATGATTTAAGTCTTCACGCTTTAAATAAATTTGTGCGCCGCCTAGCTGTTCTGAAAGACGTTTTGCATAAAATAAAGGACTAGGACGACCTACATAATTCGTAAAGAGGTCTGATAGTTCATTTTGAAATTCAGCTGTATGGCGAATTTCTTCATAAGCAACATTAATTTCATCCATTGCTTCTTTTAAATGTGGAGGAATAAATTGCCCTCCATACTCACCAAAAAATCCTTGTTCATTCGGTAAAGCAATACCATTAATTTGATGTTGCATATCATCCCTCTTTTTAAATTATTAAAGTTATCAAGTTTATCGAGAAAGGTAACGCGTTAAATCCTCAATGCCTTTTAGGGTCATTGGATACATATGGTTTTCAAAAATCTCTTTAATCCAACCAATTGTTTGTGTGTAATGCCAATACCCTTCTGTTTCAGGATTTAACCATGCTGTTTTATCAAAATGCTGACGTAGGCGGCGTAACCAAATTTCACCTGCCTCATCATTCATATATTCAACCGAGCCACCTACCGATTTCAGCTCATACGGTGCCATACTGGCATCACCTACCACAATTACACGATAGTCGCGTCCGTAAGTATGAAACAAATCCCATGTATTCATACGCGTAGCTGTTCTTCGGTAGTTATCTTTCCAAACATAGTCATAAAGACAATTATGGAAATAAAAGTATTCAAGTGTTTTGAATTCTGTTTTAGCTGCGCTGAATAACTTTTCACATTGGGCAATATGAGCATCCATTGAACCGCCCACATCAAACAACATCAATACTTTGATTCGATTACGGCGCTCTGGCACCATCTGAACATCCAAGATACCTTGCTTAGCTGTTTCCCGAATTGTTCCATCAACATCTAGCTCTTCAGCAGCCCCTTGACGGGCAAATTTGCGTAACCGTCGTAAAGCAATTTGCATCTGACGAGTTCCAAGAACTTGGTCGTCATCTAGGTTTTGGTATTTACGCTGTTCCCAGACTTTAACCGCCGAACGTTTACGCCCCGGCCCACCAATTCTGACGCCTTCTGGATGGTCACCAAAAGCGCCAAAAGGTGATGTTCCACCTGTGCCAACCATACGGTTACCACCTTGGTGTTTTTTATGCTGTTCGCGTAAGCGTTCCTCTAGCATTTTCATCAGTTCTTCTAAAGAGCCTGCTTTTTGAAGTTCAGCTCTTTGCTCTGGTGTTAAATGCTTTTCGAGAAGTTCTAAATCGAACCAGTCTTTTGGTAATTTATGGACTTGCTTGAGTAACTCATCGATATCAAAGGTTTCTATGCCATCAAAATAATCTTTCATGGCACGGTCAAACTTATCAAAAAAGCGCTCATCTTTGACTAAAATGGTTTTAGCAAGCTGATAGAACTCTTCCTGATCGGCAAAAACTAAACCTTCACTTACTGCACGGTTTAAGTCAATGAGCTCACGTGTAGTAACTGGAACACCGTATTTACGTAAGGTGTAAAATAACCGCACAAACATGGGTTATTCCCTCCTTTAACGTCGTGACATGAAAGCCAAACGTTCAAGCAGTTGCACATCTTGCTCGTTTTTAATGAGTGCGCCATACAAAGGTGGAATCGCTTTTGATGTATCTCGATTACGTAATACATCTTCAGGCATATCATCTGCCATAAGCAGACTTAACCAATCGATTAATTCTGAAGTAGATGGTGGTTTCTTCAAATTAGGAATTTCACGGAGTTTGAAGAAAACTTGAAGTGCTTCATTTACTAAGGTTGCAGAGATACTTGGGAAATGTACCGAGATAATTTCACGCATAGTTGCTTCGTCTGGAAACTCAATGTAGTGGAAGAAGCAACGACGCAGGAACGCATCTGGTAATTCTTTTTCATTATTTGAAGTAATAATTACGATTGGACGTTGAGTAGCCGTAATCGTTTCGCCTGTTTCATAAACATAAAAAGACATCTTATCAAGTTCATGTAACAAGTCATTTGGAAACTCGATGTCCGCCTTATCAATTTCATCAATTAAAAGCACACAGCGCTCTTCACTGGTGAAAGCTTCCCACAGTTTACCGGGCTTAATATAGTTCTTAATATCGTAAACACGATCATCACCGAGTTGACTATCACGCAAGCGGGACACAGCATCGTATTCATATAAGCCTTGCTGTGCTTTAGTCGTTGACTTGATGTGCCAAGTGATGAGTTTTAAACCTAGACTTTCTGCAACTTGCTCAGCAAGTAAAGTTTTACCTGTACCTGGCTCACCTTTAACCAATAAAGGCTTTTGCAAAGCACGAGCTGCTTTTACAGCAAGTTTAAGACTATCAGTCGCGATATATTGATCTGTACCGGTAAAATGTTGGGTATCAGCAGACATGTAGAGACCTTATTTTTCTATTTCAATGGTTAGATGGAACGCATGCTCTTGTTTGTTGAATATTTTGACCAACAATAGCCAATAACCAAACCTAGACCAACCACAAACAGAATTAAGGATAAATTTGACCAGATTAAAGGACTGTCTTTAGTTAACACACCAAACAGTAAACCAAAAATAGCTGGTGCTACAGATGCATTAGGCCCTTCCGAAACGGTTGGCGTCAATAAAATAGCAAACACAACTAACCAGCTTATTGCGCCAAAAGTAGTAGGTAAGCGACGCATTAAACGCCACCAACACCACAAAGCAATAAGAGCACCAACGCCATAAGCTGTTAAAGCAATGATTTCCTCAGGAATTGCATCGAGAGAAGAAAGTAATTGATTTAAAACTCCAGCTTGATCTTCACGCACCACGTAAGCCCTCTGGTTCAACTGCATTTGGGTTAATTAACCCTTCTGGCGGCATCTGAATAAAGAAACCTTTTGTTTGTAATGAGTCTAGAACATGTAAAACATTTACACGCGCTAATTTACGTGTTGGAGCCAATTCTAAATGCATGACAAATGTTGCACGACCAAATGCTTGTAAAACAGCTTCTGGAACTTTTTCAAACGGATCGGTTTGCTCCGTATCATCAGGATAGTTTGGACGAGCAATATAAATGTACATTTCATCTTTTTTGCTCGATCTATAAATATCACAGTGCATTTCAAATCAACTCTTGAACTAAGGACAGCATACATGAAAAAAAACAACAGACACACGCAGGTTTGTTTACGCATCAGTCGTTTTTTCTTTTCTTGCGAAATATTAACCCACAACAATCATTAAGGTCGACAAATAACTTTTAATTTTCTAAAGTTTTAAATTTTCTACCTTTAATAACCTATTAATTTTACATAAAAAATCCTTTCAACTACTTTTATAAAATGAAAAAATTACATTTTGAAAACAATCAAACTTTAATTTAACTGAAGTTAAACCAGTTTAATTTATTGAAAATTATAAATTTAATTTAAATTCTGCTTTAAATTAAACATTGATAAGCTTTAACTTATGCATACAGGATAAGACATTATTTAACCGATTATAAATTCGGATGTGTTTCAATAACTATAGATCTATAAATAGGAGGTCTATGCTATGTCTCGTGGCGATAAATCATCTTATACAGCAAAGCAAAAGCGTCAGGCTAAACATATTGTTGAGAGTGAGGTAGATAGAGGTCATTCTCAAGAAGAAGCTGAACGTATTGCATGGTCTACCGTCAATAAACAAGATGGTGGTGGTAAGAAAAAATCACATTAAAATTACCACTGGATACTTCTTTGGTTAACTTGATGACTAAAGAAGTATCCTATTAACAAGCTAAACAAAGATTTTAAAAGACTCTTGAGCCTTGCATATAATCATTACTCACCTGATTTAACGCACTCAAAATTAAGCTGTCATCTTGAGTAAGTAAGGCCTCATTTAAATGACTCATGTAATCCATTAATGTTTCTTTTGAAGCTTGCGCAAACTCGGTAGTCACTGCTTCATCTTCATATAAGATTACATAACTACGAGCAAACCCATAAATAAGATAAGTCGCTGATTTTTGGTTTAGATCTGGAGATTGTTTTAGATACTGCTCACACGCATTTTTTAAGTTTTTAAATGCATCTGTACCAGTAGATTGATTTTTGAAAGATGAAAGTATTGTCTGGAAGTTCATATCCATATTCCACTCAAAAAGTAAAGCTACAGAAGAAGTACAAGCCTGTCAAACAATATATTGATTTTTATAAGTTTAGATTGTAAAAAAATATAAGAAACGCCCTAAAGTATGGGCGTCTGATAAAAAATTTAGAAACTAACTTCAATATTGACCGTTGTACCAGACTGTTCAATATTGGTTGAAATATTAAAACCTCGAGCCTTTAGCTCTTCTTCTACTTGAGTAATATGTTCAGGATGTAAGGCATCTATTGGAAATTGAAACACTGCTCGGCGTTTACCTTCTTTGGAAATTTCCTCGGTTCCAGATAAGATTTTTTCTAACAATATTGTTTGATCAATTTTTACATCTTTAGCATTTTTTCTTGCTTGTTCAGCATTAAAATTATTAGTCATGTTTATCTCTCTAGTTATTAGTAAGCTTTATTTATAGCATAAAAAATTAATTTCAATATTAACTTATTATTGATTTTAAAAACTTTTTAAGATTGCACAAATAAAATTAGAGGCCTCCTCTCCCCGAGAAGGCCTCTATATTTCTGCACCGAAACAAACTTATAGTCATATATTATTTATTTTGAAATTGTTTTTCTTGCTGCCAAGAATATACAGACCTGTATATATACGCAATTGAATTTTTCTCATGAATAAAGTTAATTTAATTCAGCATAGGTATATATAATTAAGATTAACTCATATTTATAGTAATTAAACTTTAAAAAAGCCTACTAATATAAAGCAACGCTAAATAAAAAATTAAGTTCATAAAGCTGAACTTATAAAATAGTCTTATTTTAAAGTAATATTAACAAGCATTATTTGAATAAATATCAACCAATCAAACTATTTCTTAAATACAAGGAGTTTATTTGAACTAAAAACACCTTTATAAATTTAAAATAAGAGACTTGCCTTCTCTTCTGTAAATAGTTCAATAAGCGGTTTGGTGAGTAATTCGTAACGCCATCCCAACAAGTAATCAGGTAAATCCTGTTCGTCACCTTTAGAAAGCACATGCTGATGAATCGCATTTAACCATTTCTTACGAAGCAAAACTTCTTTTGGAATGGAGGTCTGCTCTATAGCATTAGCAATTAACGCATCCATTTTATCTAAAGTTTCTTTTGAAGTAATTTTAAAAGGTTTAGCAATTTTAGCTGGCCATTGCCCTTCTACTGGTAAGTCTTTTAAAAGATCCAGAATAATCTTCCCATATTCACGAACAACATTTGGACGAATATCTCTGACTTGAGATAATTGGAAATTATTACGCGGATTCTTTTCGACTAAATCAATCATTGTCGAGTTTCTAAGAACAAAACTACGTGGCTGGTTAGTTGCTTTAACTATATGTTCGCGCCATTCACTCAAATTCTGCAACTGCATTAATTGACGACGCGAATGTCGATAATTCCCTACATCTGTATAAAGCAATGAAGTTGGTGTTTCACTAATAATTTCTTTGGTGAGACTACTGCAATCTTCAACAACATAGTCGTAAAGCCCTTTTTGCTTAAGCTGCTCCTGAATATGGGTAGCCAATTGCATAAGATATAAAACATCATTTGCAGCGTAACATAGCTGTTGAGGAGATAAAGGTCTCGCCAACCAGTCTGAACGTGTTTGATCTTTTTCAATGTCAATGTCTAAACAAAGCTTTAAAGCACCTTGATAGCTGACTTGTAAACCATGTCCGAGAAAAGAAAGTCCAACTTGAGTATCAAAAACATTTAACAGGTTTTGTTCATCGGCATAGTGGTAAATTAAATCGATATCTTCACTACATGCGTGAAAAATATTTTGTTGAGCAACAAAGATTTTTTTCCAAAACTCAGTTAAATCTAACGATACCCCATCCAACAAATATACGTTTTCGTTGACATTGACCTGACATACTCCAAGTTTAGGCCAAAGGGTGTCAACCTTAATAAATTCTGTATCAAGTCCATATGTTGAACATTGATCCATTTGTTGAAGAACATCAACCAATTCGGTTTGCTGTTGGATAAACTGAAACATGCTTTCTCAAGTAAATGCAAAGAGTGCTTTAAACTCTGGTATATATAACATAGCAATAGAAAAATGCTACTGAATCTCGGATGAATAATCTATTTTTGAACAATTTCCCTAAAAAGAGATAATTTTTTGATCATTATTTTAAAGTTTTTCAATTTAACACCCTTATAAAATTTATTTTTGCACAACCGCTTCTTTTTAATTTATATATTCACTAAGTAATTTTTAAAATTTTGTCTTTTAAAACTATTTTTAATAATAGGATTGATTTTAAAAACTTTGAAATAAGCACCGAAGTACTTATTTCATACGCATGCGGTTATGAACAGCCTGACTTAATGTATGACTATCAACATATTCAAGTTCACCACCTTGTGGTACACCCTGAGCAATACGTGTCATATGAATAGGTAAATGTTTCGTGGCTTCGACCAAATAGTGTGCTGTCGCCTGACCTTCCACTGTAGCATTAGTTGCCAAAATAACTTCTTCAATAGTACCTTGGCTTAAGCGTTGAATTAGGTAAGGAATACCGATTTCCTCTGGCCCGATCCCATCTAATGGAGAAAGATGACCACCTAATACATGGTATTTGCCACGGAAACTACCACTTTGCTCAATTGCCATCACATCTGCCGGAGACTCAACTACACAAAGCAGTTGATCTTCTCTTTCTGTTGAGGCGCAAATGTCACAAATTTCGTGCTCTGTTAAAGAGTGGCAAACACTACATTCATGAATATAACTTGATGCTTCATGTAGAGCATGCGCTAAAGCAAAGGCACCTTCACGATTTTTCATCAACAGATGTAAAGCCATACGTTGGGCCGACTTCGGTCCAACGCTAGGCAAAATACGTAAAGCTTGAACGAGTTGTTCAAATCTATCACTAAACACTGAATTTCCTTAGAACATGCCTGCTAAACCAGGAGGTAAACCCATACCTGAGTTAGCTTTTTGCATTTTCTCTTCAGAAATTACTTCTGCTTGACGCACAGCGTCATTAACCGCCGCAGCAATCAAATCTTCAATCATGTCTGGTTCATCTTGAAGTAATTCTGGATTAATTTCGATACGTTTTACGATATAACGACCAGTCATTGTTACTTTAACTAAACCACCGCCAGCTTCAGCATGTACTTCAGTTTGAGCAAGCTCTTCTTTGGCCTTTTTTATATTTGATTCCATATCTTTTTGCATGCGCTGCGCTTGCTGCATGAGCATATTGATATTCATAAACCTAACTCCGTATCTCTATCAAATATGATTGATAGTCACATAACACTTCGGAACTTAAACTCTTTTATTACCCCGACCGATCATCAAGATCATTGAGGTCATTACGTTTAAATCAAAATTAATCCGCAATTCTGACACAATAAATTAATGTTTTCTATTGGTATCTATGAAACTATTTTCGTTAACTCATCCATTTAAAGTTTTCTATACAAAAGTTTTGAGACTTAGGAACCGGTTCTCTAATTTAACTGACACTACTGTGAAGCTTGAAGATTTTTATTATCGGGTTTGTATTCATTTAAAGGCATTTTTTGAAAAGAGGCATTTGCTTTTTCAATTGAATGATCGGCATCCTCAACTGATTTGTTCGCATCCTTAATCAACAACACAGTTTCGCTGATTTGAGTTGGTTCATCTTTTTGGGCAAATACTCTATATCCAATTAAACCAATTGCCCCTATAGCGACTAAAAAAATTATAGGTTTAAGCATGGTTAAAACTCGCTTTGTTATTTTTATTAACTTTAGAACTTTTTTACGTTTCGATTTTAAAGTCATTTATAACAAAATGTAGTTTTTTTATTTCAATGGTTGGTTAAAAGTAAAAGTGAATTTAAAGAAAAGCCATACTAAAATAAGTATGGCTCAGTCTTAAATATATAAATTATTTAGATTAAATCTAATCCGCGTGAGATATCACCAATAATATCATTAATATCTTCTAAACCAACTGAAACACGGATTAAACCTTCTTGAATTCCTGCTGCTTGTTTGGCTTCAGCAGAAAGTTTGCCGTGTGTTGTTGTCGCAGGATGGGTAATTGTTGACTTCACATCACCCAAATTACCAGTAATTGAAATAAATTTGGTGTTATCAATTACTTTCCAAGCGCCTTCACGTTCACCTTTAACAACGAAAGAAACAATCCCACCAAAACCATTTTGCTGTTTTGCTGCAAGTTCATGTCCTTCGTGAGTTGGAAGGCCTGCGTAATAGACTTTTTCTACTTTGTCATGAGTAGACAACCATTCGGCAAGCTTTTGAGCACTTTCACAATGGGCTTTCATACGTAAACGTAAGGTTTCTAGACCTTTTAGGAATACCCATGCATTAAATGGACTCATAGATGGGCCCAAAGTACGGACAACACCAAAAACTTCTTCTAAAAGTTGATGTTTACCAACAACTGCACCGCCTAATGCTCGCCCTTGTCCATCTAAATATTTAGTTGCAGAGTAAATGACAAGGTCTGCGCCAAATTTTAATGGTTGCTGTAAAACAGGTGTACAAAAACTATTATCAATCGCAAGCAATGCGCCATTTGCATGCGCAATATCTGCAAGTGCCTGAATATCAGCAATTTCAGCTAATGGATTTGATGGTGACTCAACAAATAAAAGTTTAGTTTCGGGACGTACTGCATTTTTCCATGCATCTAAGTCACGTAAATCAACAAATGTAATATCTACACCAAACTTGGCAATATATTTCTCAAA
Organism: Acinetobacter sp. IK23; assembly: GCF_035615275.1. NCBI lineage: Bacteria > Pseudomonadati > Pseudomonadota > Gammaproteobacteria > Moraxellales > Moraxellaceae > Acinetobacter > Acinetobacter sp. IK23. Next base: position 203,522 of record NZ_JANBNX010000002.1, on the reverse strand, counting down.
TAGAGCGACAATTGAACCAAAAACTGCTCTTGAACAGATGACATGATCACCCGCTTTTAGATAAGCCATAGCAATCGACAGAATTGCGCCCATACCAGAACTTGTCGCAACAGCACGTTCAGCACCGTCTAAAGCTGCTAAGCGTTTTTCGAACATCGATACAGTCGGATTGGTAAAACGTGAATAGATATTTCCTTGAACTTGACCAGAAAATTTTGCAGCCGCTTCAGCAGCATTTTCATATACAAAAGATGAAGTCAAAAAAATCGGTTCACCATGCTCACCTTCAAAACTACGAGTATGTCCGGTACGAATGGCTAAAGTATCAAGTTGGTATTCTAAATCATCAGACTGGTTCATTAAATGTTCGCCTTTACTGGTCATGTACTAAAAACTATCATCATTTTGAGTGCCTAGGGTATTTAAGGTCAAGGTAAACCTGAAAATTATCGCTTAGACTTCAATCAATCTTTAGTATAGTTGGTAAAACAAGATGAAACGCTTAAAGTCCCTTGTCTCTGAACAAAGTCAAATCAAGCACCTCTCTACCCGACTATTCCACCCCAAAACACTGGTGTTGTCTCAAAGCACGCATTACGAAGTTATTGGTCAATTTAATGAAACTCGCATTCGTTACTATGCGGCTGCTCAAAAGCGCTTTAAAGAACCTTTAGTTTTTGTTGCACCTTTAGCGATTAATATGGCGATCTATGATTTATATCCTTATCGTTCTCTTATTAAACATTTCCAGAATGCAGGTTTCGACGTGTACCTTGTCGATTGGGGACGTTTAGGATTTAAAGATAGACATCTAAACTTTTTATCATTTATTGAAGATTTTATTCCTAAAGCCATCGAGGTAATACGAACGCATTCAGGTAGCAATCAAATTTCGCTACATGGGTGGAGTATGGCAGGCATATTCGTTACTTTATATACGGCACATAACCAACCTAATTATGTCAAAAACCTTATAGTGTTAGGCAGCCCTATCAATAGTTATGCATCTGGTTATATTGGAAAACTCTACAGAACCATAAATAATGCTATTGGTCATAATAAAAAACTTCAGCAACGTATTTATTCTGGTTTACCAAAGCGGTTGATCCATACTCCAGGTATTTTAAATTCTCTAGGATTTAAAATTCTTGACCCTAAAGGCTGGTTCGACGGTCATATTCAATTACTCAAAAACCTTCATGACCTTCAATTTGTACAAGAGCACGCCACATTAAGTAGTTTTTTAAACAATATGATTGATTATCCTGGTGGTATTAATCAGGACATGTTATTCAACGTATGGCTACAAAATCCGTTGAATCAAGGCTCTATTCAATTAAAAGATAAAAAAATTGAATTAAAAAATATTGATTGTTCTCTTTTAGTCGGTGCAGGTCGTAGCGATCAGTTGGTCACAGCAGATGCTGCTCAACCATTAAGCCAATTAACCAGTAGCCAAGATGTAACCTTTACTCTTATTCCCGGAGGTCATTTAGGACTGATGTCTAGCCAAGCAAGTGCACAAGAATTTTGGCCTAAACTGGCTGATTGGTTGACGGAACGTTCGACTAAAATTTAAAAACAACTACGAAAAAGCCCTGATATAAAGGGCTTTTTCATTTTTTATAAACCATAACTGTATATTTGATCAGTTTCGAAGATTGCTAATATTAGAAATCTTCAACATACAACTGAGTTAAAAAGATATCTTTTTAAATACAAAATACCCTACCTTACTTTCGAAACTCCCGTCTTTTTGAAGGTTGAAATATTTTCTGACGATATCTGATGCATTTTCTTGTAGATATTTAAGCGTTTTTATCTGATCTTCAGGTGTTTTCATACGCTGTACCCAACTATCAAAATCTAGCATGAGTGATTGTTTGTCTAAAGCAGTTAACTCAAAGCCAGCGTCCTCGATAAAGTAAACCCATTCTTTAATACTGTAATTTCTTACATGACTCGGGTCTCGAATCACTTCTATAGTTTGCAAAAAGGTATCTAATATGGGAAAACTTGAGCTAACAATATCAACAAAAATAACGGTACCATTAGGTTTTAAAACCCGGTTTATTTCTTTCATGGCCGTCGGTACATGTTGCCAGTGATGAGCAGAATATCGACTAATGACTACATCAAACTGCTCATCTGTAAAAGGCATATCTTCAGCTATACCTTGTTGTACAAAGATATTCTTTATTTTTCGGTCATTGGCAGCTTTTGAAACAGTATCGAGCATTTCATGAGATAAATCATAAGCAAAAACCAGATCAGCATGATGAGCAACGTTATAAGCCACATGACCACCACCACAACCTAAATCTAAAACAACCGCATTTGGGTATTTCTCAATTTCTTTAATAAATTTATCAAATTCAACCCCTTCAGAATGAGCGGTGCTATTCAAATAACTTAAAGATTTATTGTGGTACTGCTTTAAATTAATCTCATGTTGATTCAACATGGCTTATTCCTCTTTTTCGATAAACTAAACATAGAAGAAAAAGCTGATAAAAAATAATGATTAGTTTTTAAATAATTAATAACTTAAAGTTATTAATAGATCGTAAAATTCACTATAAAAACAAAGAAACCACCTGCCGGTGGTTTCTTGAAGTAAAGAACAAGTTCATATTAAAAAATTTACTTAGATATAAATTTTATATTGAATTTTCTAGCTTGTTTTCGAACCTCAGGATTAGAAGGTAAATTAAATGGACTTGAACGCCATATAGCTTTTTCAATACTTGATTTAAACTTTAGGTCTTCTTTATCAAGAAAAATAATTTGCTCAATTTGACCTGTGTCAGTTAAAAAAACTTTAACACTAGCACTCATACCAGATGAAGATGACGGGACATCCCAAGTTCGAAAGATTTTTTTCTGATATTGTTGCTTATATTTTTCAGCTTCTAATATCGTTTTATCATCATTACTTTTTGGTGATGATAATGACTTAGTATTAATTGCGCACCCGCATAATAAAAATATAGAAGTAAAAATAATGATACTTTTCATTTATAAAACCAATTTTTTCAATGATTAAAATTTAACATTTTATCTTTTTAAAAACCACCAAACTGGTGGTTTTATACTTAGCAGCTTTTACTAAATAGTAATGCTAGTAAATTTAATATTTCAGCTAATTGACCAGTTTATTTAGTTTAACTATTCAATTTCAAATTTTGTTCACTTATTAAAATGCTACCTCATAACGTGAATTGATATTTGAATGTTCAGGCATGTTAGCAATATCTTGCTCAGTAAAAATTCCATGCTCAGGTACTTTCGTTCCATTAAATGCGGTATTCACCGGAGTAACTGGTGACTTGCTAACATAATTTTCATCAGCTTTATGAGTGAGTGATGCACAACCATTCAGCGTCAGTACCACAGCAAAAGCGAATAACAATTTTTCCATATAACCTACCCATTGTTGTAAAAAATAAAACAATCTATCAAATTAAACAAAAATTGTCATATATTTAAAACGATCAGGCTTTGATCGAGTTTTAACAAATCTTAATAAAATGCAAACCAATTTGCATAAAATGTTAAATTGTGTAAAATACCTAAATAATTTAACGATATGCTTTAACTTATGGCTTTTCTACTTTTTTTATTTTTATTATTTACATTCGTGCTTCTTTTAAATGCTCACTATAAATAAGTGGAGTATTTAGCTGTAAGCTATTATTTTGATGTATATTTTATTAGTTTAAAAACAAGAATATTTTCTTCTCAGTAAGCCAACTTTTCAGTTTAAAGTTATACAAAAAATAAAAAGCCCGCTTTGTAAGCAGGCTCTACCCTTTTTGATTTTTTGCGCTGATCATTCAGGACTTTTGCTGTTTGTGACAGCGATCGGAAATTACACTTATACTTAAATATTAAAAAGAATAATATTATTTGAATTGATGTTTTTACTCATCAAGTTCTATCGGATCACCGTCTTCAGGACGAATATGTCTTGTTCCGTCATCGGCAGGATCAACACTAGATCCATCCTTAGTGATCGAGTTATACATTTCATCCTCTTTTTTATCGTCTATAAATTCTTCATCTTCAAAATCAAGAGGCTCTTCATCATCTTCAAAGTTTAAAGGCTTTTCTTCATCTATCATGTGATTCATCCTTTTTAAGTTATGTCATTTCATGCTCAATTAAATACAGGATATATTCAACAGTTAACACACATCATTTATGTAACGAACACTTAAGAAATATTAAAAGATATAAAATTAAAAAGATGTTATTCGAAGTACTTTAAAAATTCTTTAATAACAGGCAAACATTCAAAACTTTCATGAGCCTTCGCTAACCTCCCCATTCATGTTTTGACTTTATACAAAAAGCTTTCTTCGACCAAAGTCCCGCATTCGCTCTCGTACCCGTTTGTTTTCGCCATAAACTGCAATGACAGTAATAAATAGTTTTCATTTAAAGAAATATAGAAATTTTCTTGATTACATAAACAAGAACCGATGTTACTCATATAGCGTATTTAATTCATCACTATGAAATTTTAATAATCGTTTAAAATATTTATTATGTATATATTTTTATTATTTAATCTAAAATAAAATATAACTAATTGATTTAATTTAAATTTTAAAAAAGATATTGATATGTAAAGCTTTTTTGTATTATAAGATAAAACGTGATTTTTAATAACACTTGAGTAATTAATAGTCATTGAAATATTGGGAATAAACCTTATATTGAGTACAGGTTCATACCTTAACTGAGGAAAAGCTCATGAATAAATTATTGGTTGCAGTATTCACTGGAATGGTATCTCTTGCCGGCTTCAGTGCTCAAGCTGCAACACCTGAGCAAGAATGTCAAAAATTGCAAGATGATTACAATTTGATTTATGCATCAAAAGGCTTTTGCTTTAAAGACCAAGATGCTAAAGAAAAATATGGTAATGAAAACTGTCATACGACTAAGCCAAAATTCTCTGATAAAGAGCAGCAACGTCTAGACGCAATTAAAGAACGTCAAAAAGAATTGAAGTGTAAATAGTACTTAAAGGAATAATTCATGGCATATGATGATCAAAATATCTTCGCAAAAATTTTACGTGGTGAACTTCCAGCGATAAAACTCTATGAAGATGATCAAGTTCTAGCTTTTATGGATATTATGCCCCAAGCCGATGGTCATGCATTAGTTATTCCAAAAACTCCTGCAGTAACTTTACTTGATTTACCCCCTGAGGCAGCAGCTTACACCATCCAGATTGTGCAAAAGATTGCGAAAGCAATGGAAACAGCACTAAACCTAGATGGTATTGTTCTCATGCAATTATCTGGCGCCGCTGCTGGACAAACTGTCCCTCACGTTCACTTTCACCTAATTCCAACAAATGTTCACCAGCTTGGTAAACATGCTGCGCAATTAGGAGATCAAGATAAAATCAAGGCTTTAGCCGAAAAAATTAAAGCAGCTCTTTGATTTAAAGAGTTAAAAGCGGAGCTTAGGCTCCGCTTTTTTTATTTAAAAAGTGTAATAAAATCAAAACAAAATAAAGTATTTCTAATTCTTATTTGTCATAAAACTGTCATTTCTTCTTCACTCCACTGTCACAAAGTTTACAGATACTTCTTAGCAAGTTGGTGAGCTTCTGTAACTTTTTGTACATAAGCCAACTACAAAATAAAAGTTAGCTAGGCATACGCCATTTAAAAATACCTTTTGGAGAAATCTCAATGAAGAAATTGCTTCTCGCTGCCGCAGTTGCAACTCTAAGCGTAAACGCGGTGCAAGCAGCGCCAACTTTGTACGGTAAACTCAATGTTACCATTGACCAAGTTGACAACAAAAATTTCGATGGTAAAAGTGACGTTACCGAAGTTAACTCTAACGCGTCTCGTATTGGGGTAAAAGGCGAAGAGAAATTGACTGATAACTTGTCAGCAGTTTATTTAGCTGAATGGCAAATTAATGCTGATGGTGATGGTACAGATCTTGGTCAACGTAACCGTTATATCGGTATCAAATCAAATAATGTTGGTACATTGAAAGTTGGTAAATTTGACTCTTACTTCAAAAATGCCGCTGGTAACTACCAAGACATCTATAACGACCACACTATTTTAGATATTACCAACACAATGTATGGTGAAGAACGTCTAAATAACGTTATTGGTTTTGAATCTGATCCTAAACTTCTTGCTGGTGTAACATTCAACGTAATGTTCCAACAAGGTGAAACGCCTGCTGATCCAACTCCAGGCGCATCTGGTAACGATGACAAACGTAATGGTTTTGGTGACTCAGTTTCAGGCTCTCTCGGCTACGAAAATAAAGACATTGGTTTAGCATTGGCTGCTGCTGCTAACTACAGCGTACAAGGTAAATACAATGCTTATGGCCTTAGCAATATTTTCTCTGATGCTTACCGCGTAACTGGTTCTTACGATTTTAGCAAGCTTGGTGCAACTGGTCTTGTGTTGGGTGGTTTATGGCAACATGCTGAACCAACTGATGAGTTGACTAAATATAAAGGCTTACAAGAAGATGCATGGGTTGGTGCTATAACTTACAAAATCGGTGAAACACCTTTTGTTGTAAAAGGACAATACCAATCATCTAAAGCTTCTGTAGATGGTCAACAAGATCGTAAAATTGATCAATACGGCGTAGGCTTAGACTACAAAATCAATAAACAAGCACGTTTCTACGGTATTGTTGCTCAACAAAAACGTGACTGGCTTGCTCAAGACGACAAACGTACTGTTGTAGGTGCTGGTATGGAATATAACTTCTAAGTTATTAACCATCCTTCATAAAGTAAAAGGGCGCAAGCCCTTTTATTTTATTGTACGTACTAAAAAAGCCGATATAAAAATGATCGGCTTTTTTTAAAGTATATCTCTTATTTTAAGAAACCACTGACCAGATTCATCACATTTTGAATGTCATGATTCGCTTCTTGATGATTTGTACTGTCACCCTGAGGTGTTAAAGAGTCAATAACCTGAGGTAACACAGATGCGATCGCACCATAAACTTGTTCTTTTGGCGCTTGAGCCTGCTGGGCAACTTGCTCAATATCTGCTGGGTTAAATAGGCTTTGTAATTGCTGGGTAGGAACTTCACTATTACTTTGATTTGGGTCAACCCAACTTTGAACTTGGCTACCTAAGCCAGCGCCTTTTAACTTTTCTAAAGCAGCTTGTAATCCACCTTGTTGTTGAACCCAACCTAAAATTAAAGGTACAACAGCAATTAATAAACTTTGTACGCCACCACCTGTTTGAGGTGCATTGTTGTTGCCTGTCACTTGTCCCAATACCGAACCTAATACACCACCTAGACCGCCTTGAGCACCAGAAGAAGTATTACCGCCCATTTGTCCCAATACAGAACCTAAAATTCCACCCAAACCACCTTGACCTGATGCTTGCTGGTTCCCACCTAAAGCTTGCTGAGCCAAAACTTCTACAATACTGCTTAAATTTGTCATGTGTATCTCTTATGCATGATTTATACATGAGCATACGCGGATTCTTATGAACACAGCAAAAGCCAAATTGTTAAATTTTGAAAGAGATTTGCTTACCTTTTACCAGCGAAATTTATTCCAGTTCTCTGGGTTCGCCCAAAATTTTGAATTAAACCAGTCTGGCACATGTTTATAGGTCAAAATGTTAAATTGCCATAAAGCAAAATCACTATCATGTGATGTTTTATCAATAAGTTGCGTGAAGCCTAAAGAACGTAATAGCTGTTCATCACTGCGTTTGCTTACCACAACAATCCGTTTTGCCAACAAATCTCTTAGCTTCACTAATAATTGTGACTTTTGAACATCGCCAATGTTTTGCATTTCATCTGTATCAAACAATACAAAACCCAAGTCATAACGCTGAGTAAAAGGCAGACTTAAAAGCTCAGTTACGGTAAAATAGTGCCATTGAATTGCGTTATTCTGGTCAATTTTCTGGCCAATACAAAGTGCAGTATGAATGGGCTGTTCGTTTGATAAATCGTCTAGCATAGAAGTGATGACATTATGTTCAGCCATAACTGCAACCCTTAATTGAAAGATGTGAGTTTAAACTTTATGGAACTACAAGGCATTTGCCATAAAATGCATGCAGGCCTAAAAGATGCTAGTGTAACTGATCAACAGACAACCAAGGCAAATGTTGAATACAAATTTGTATTAGACCGTTCAGAAATTGATCTTCCTTTTAATTTAGGACAAGAACTAGAAATCGAATGGACAGGTAATATCTATTGCACTTCATGTGGCACTAAAACACCGAAGTCTTATTCTCAAGGTCACTGCTTTAAATGTTTTAAAACAAAAGCTGAATGTGACCTATGCATTATGAAACCAGAAACATGCCACTACCATTTAGGTACATGTCGTGAAGATGACTTTGCCCATAATGTTTGTTTCCAACCCCATATTGTGTACTTGGCAAATTCGAGTGCTTTAAAAGTAGGTATTACTCGTGTTAGTCATATGCCAGGTCGTTGGTTAGATCAAGGAGCAACTCAGGCTTTACCAATTATGAAAGTTGGATCACGCCGTTTATCTGGTCAGCTTGAAACGATGTTTGGTTCTTTAATTGCTGACAAAACTGATTGGCGTAAACTCCTTAAGGGTGAAGCTGAACCTCTTAAACTGACAGAACAACGTGATCAATTAATCGAAGAATTTGCACCAAAAATTCAAACGATTCGTGAGGAATTTAGCCAAAATCTTGAATTTAACGAAACTGTTGAATTATTTGAAGATGAGTTACCGCGCGAATTTGTCTACCCAGTAGAACAATATCCTGAAAAAATTAAATCTCTAAACCTAGATAAAACACCAAAAATTCGCGGTGTGTTACAGGGTATTAAAGGCCAATATTTAATCTTTGATATTGGTGTGATCAACATTCGAAAATATACAGGTTACGAGCTTATTATACGTGCCTAGATAGGTTTTAAAGCCCCTAAAAGGGGCTTTTTTACTTTTCAAGTACTTTTAGGATTTCTTGAACTGGATCTTCTGTATTTCCAGAAATAAGCTGTTTATGCATAGTTAAATGTTGCATCACTTGAATTTGAGCCGTTTCAACGTTCATTAGTTTTTCTATTTCAGCGGCTAAATTTTCTGGTGTTGCATCGGCCTGAATCAGCTCTTCAATGACTTTCTTACCAGCAATAATATTCGGTAAAGAATAATAAGGAATTTTGACCAAAAGCTTAGCAATTATATAGGTCAACCAATGCAACTTATAGAAAGTGACCATCGGTCTATGCATGAGCATGGCTTCTAAAGTCGCCGTTCCAGAAGCTAACGCAATAATATCACTTGCATTCATGACCATACGACCAATTTTAGATTCACTATCAGTATTTTCTAAAATATGAATAGAAGCCTTTAAATGAGGTGCTAGTTGTTGAACACTCTGCTCAATCTGTTGCTTACGGGCATCATTAATTGCCGGAATTAAAAACTGGATGTCTGGATATTTTGTATGCAAAATATTAGCAGCACCCAGCAACATAGGAAGAAGTCGCTCTACTTCACCTTTACGGCTACCTGGTAACAAAGCAATATGCTTTTGATTTTCATTAAGGCCTAATTGCTGTTTGGCAATTTGAATTGGATTTTCAAGTGGTAATTGTCTAGCTAATGGATGACCCACAAATGCCGCTGGAACTTCATATTGTTCATAAAAAACTTTTTCAAACGGAAATAAGCAAAGTACTAAATCGATACTTTGTTTAATGCCGTGAACACGCCCTTGGCGCCACGCCCAAACAGATGGACTGACATAGTGAACTGTTTTTATTGGAAGATTCTTTTCTTTAATACTTTTTGAAAGTCTGAGGTTAAAATCAGGTGCATCAATACCAATAAAAATATCAACCGGATGCTGAGTCCATTGATTAATTAAACCATCTCGTACGGCGAACAATTTTTTTAAGTCTTTTAATACCTCAACAATCCCCATCACAGATAGAGTTTCCATCGGGTAATAACTGTTAAAACCTTCAGCAATCATTTGGGGTCCACCGATTCCCTCAAACTCAGCATCAATTCCTTGCTCGCGGAAATTACGCATAAGTTTGACACCTAGCGTATCTCCAGAAACTTCCCCAACTACAATGCCTATTTTAAGTTTTCGATTTGCCAAGTCGGTTTACCCAAGAATTTGAAATAATGCATTCTAGCATAGAGGTTTATTAATCTTGAACTTGCTAGATACATGCTGGCGAAAGTCTACCTCCGCACGCCATAATCTAGAATTACACTCATTCACTATATTTTAATCAAAATTAACAATGCAATTTGAATTGTAGCTTACATTTACAAACAATAAAATAAATGAGAATTATTTACATTATCTTTATTATTATGACCTTCCCACCTCGACCATTTAAACTTTCTGTAATCGCTTGCGCGATTTGTTATGCAAATCTCACTTATGCTCAAGACACAGATGTACAATCTTTGCAGACGATTCAAGTTAAAGCATCCAATGCTGAGCAGTCTTCTGAACAAACAAAAGCATATAATGTTAAAAACTCTAGTAGTGCAACCAAGCTTAATATAGAAGCTAAAGAAACGCCTCAAACTATCAATGTCGTTACTCGTCAACAAATTGAAGATTTTGGGCTTACTAGCACTCGAGATGTTCTAAACAACACACCCGGAATCACAGTTACCAATCAGGAAACCGAGCGAACTACTTATATGGCTCGTGGTTTCGAGATTTCAAATATATTGACTGACGGCGTAGGTTTTCCCCTCTCAGGTTATAACTACAACAACACCAATCCTGATACTTATTTTTATGATCGTGTAGAAGTCGTTAAAGGTGCTGACTCTTTAACGAATGCATTTGGTGACCCAAGTGCAACCATCAACAATATTCGAAAACGCCCAACTCAAGAATTTCAAGTAAGTGGCGGTGTAAGTTACGGGTCTTGGGACACTCAGCGTTATGAGGCTGACGTCTCTGGCTCAATTCTACCGAGTGGAAAAGTCCGTGGTCGCATTATGGGCTATGAACAAACTGGCGATTCTTACCTTGACCGATATTCTTCAGAAAAAAATGGTTTCGCTGGTATTGTTGAAGCTGATTTAACAGATACCACGTTACTTACCGTAGGTTATAGCCAAGAAAAAAATAAACCGAATGCAAACAATTGGGGCGCTCTACCCTTACTCGATGCCAATGGTAAACAAATTTCTTATGATCGCTCATATAACCCAAACCCTGACTGGGCACATTGGGATAATGAAACGCAAAATGCTTTTGTTGAATTAAAACAGAAAATTAATGATCAATGGGCAGCTAAGCTGACTTATAACTATCTTGATAGTAAACACAATAGTCGCCTTCTTTATTATTATGGTTATCCAAAAGCTGATGGTTCAGGAGTGTCTTTGACACCATGGGGTGGTCAAGAGCATCAAGAACAACATGCTGTAGATTTCAATCTTGAAGGAACTTATAAACTTTTTAATCGAGAGCATGAAGCAACTTTAGGCTATAACTATGTACGTAGTCGTCAGCATGATAATCAATCTACGGGAACAATTAACGACACCAATGTTATCAATTCTACCACTACAAATTGGGAAAGCTGGACACCTCAATCTATAACGTGGTCAGATTTCACGGAAGCAGCGAACTATACGCAAAATATAGATTCAGTCTATGCAGCTACACGTTTACATCTCAATGAAGATTTAAAACTTCTGCTTGGTGCAAACTATGTGCGAGCCGAGAGTAGAGGCGAAAGCTATGGTTCACCCATGGAATATAGTGAAAGTAAAGTTTCCCCTTACGCAGGCCTAACCTATAACTTTACGCCTGAATATACAGGTTATATGAGCTATACCTCTATTTTCCGTCCTCAAACTGGTATCGACCAAAATACCAATCAAGCTTTGAAACCTGTTGAGGGTAAAAGTTATGAAATGGGGGTTAAAAGCTCATGGCTAGACGACCGTTTAACAGGTACTTTTTCGGTATTTAAAACCGAGCAAAATAATTATCCGCTACGTAACTCAGACGGAAATCCATTTAACCGAAAAGTACCAACTAGTGATTTAGAATCACAAGGTGTTGAAGTTGGCTTATCAGGTCAAATCACTGATAACGTCAATCTTGCTTTTGGCTATGCTCAATTTAGTATTAAAGATATTAAAAATGGTGGTGAAGCGAGAACGTATAATCCGAACCAAACCCTTAACTTGCTGACGACCTATACACCATCTGTTTTACCTAAGCTAAAAGTTGGTGCAGGACTACAATGGCAAGACACCGTGAAACTATATGACTCGATAGTAAACAGCACCATTAAACAAGATTCCTATGCCCTAGTGAATTTAATGGCGAGCTATGAGGTGAATAACCACATTACACTTCAAGCAAACGGTAATAATATTTTCGATAAGAAATATTTATATAGTTTCCCTGATGGCCAAGGTTTTTATGGACCCTCAGCTAACTATACAGTTGCTGTAAAGTTTAAATATTAGTCGTGTAGCCAACTCCAATTTAGGCGTTGGCTTTCTTTTTATTTTTTATGTGCCAGTAAAGATGTCCAAAACTTTAAATCTCCCTATGTCATATCGCATAAAAGTTTTCTATCGATTCTTAGTCGTTTTCGGTATGGGTTATGTCTGTATGGCTTATTTAAGTCTTGGTCTTACTGGCATTTTTCATTTGACCCTAGACAAACCTGAAGCCATTTATTTGGCAGCATTTATCTCTATTTTATTTTATGTACTTTTCGTGATTATAGGTTTCTGCATTCAATCACTTTTGAAACTCACTGGACTATCAATTGCGTTATGTCTTCTTTTCTTTTTTGTGACACGGATGGTGAGTTATGCATAAAGGTATACGCCAATCTATGGCATGGCTACATTCATGGACTGGATTAATTTTTGGATGGCTCGTATTTGCTATTTTTTTAATGGGAAGTTTGTCGTATTACCGCCATGAAATTAATTTATGGATGCAACCAGCACTTGCACAGTACGAAATAAAACAAGATGTAGCAGTTAAAACAGCATATCAATATTTACAAGAACACGCTCCAGATGCCAAGTCTTGGTATTTAACTGTTGCTACCGCAGAAAGCCCCGTTAACACCATGTATTGGGAAAAACCTGACGGTGGTTATGGCAATGCCACACTCGATGCAAACACAGGTCAAGAACTAAAACTTTCGGCAACCGAAGGTGGTGACTTCTTTTATCGTTTTCACTATCAACTTTTTGGCGTTCCGATATTCATTGGACGGCTAGTTGTATCTTTAGCAGCTTTTATTATGTTGATCGCCTTAGTCTCAGGCATTATTACCCATAAAAAAATCTTTACCGACTTTTTTACCTTACGCACCTTTAAGTCTCAGCGGTCATGGCTAGATTTTCATAATGTATCATCTGTACTTGCATTACCCTTCTTTTTGACTATTACTTTTACAGGCTTAGCTATTTTCTTCTATTTATATCTACCTTGGGGAATGCAAAAACTCTATCCAGAGAATCCATATCAATATTTTACCGAAATTCGCACAAAGGCTGCGTCTGAAAACCAATCGATTCAACCTGCTCAAAACTTAGCTATTGAGAAGTTATTGAGTCAAGTTCAGCAACATTGGGGAAATCAAACTTTAGCAACTATGAGTGTTAAAAACCCAAATACGAATCAGGCTCAAATTACGTTTATTCAGCAAGAAGACCGCTCCATTACTCGTAATCAAGCGCAAATCATCCTAGATGCTACAACTGGCAAAGTATTAAGTGATACACGTAATTATAGTGCCGTTGCCACACTTTATGCGGGAGTATATGGTTTGCACATGGCAACTTTTGCTCAACCTTTACTTCGCTTAGGATTATTTTTCTCAGGCATTTTAGGTTGTGTGATGATTGCGTCTGGCTTGTTACTTTGGAGCCTTAAACGCCAACTTCAAAATAAAAATACTAAGTTTCATTTCGGGCACTACTTAGTTGACCGTTTAAATGTTGCCACATTTGTAGGCTTGCCTTGTGCAACCCTTGCTTATTTATATGCGAATCGATTGTTTCCCGTCACCATAACTACAATCAATTATGAAATTTATAGCTTCTTTTTAGTCTGGCTCATGAGCCTAATTATTGCATTAACTACTAAAAAGCAGTATTTGTGGCGAACTCAATTGAGTATTTTTATTCTGCTTTGTATTGTACTTCCAATCTTAAATCTAAGTTATTTAATCAAATATGATTATATTCAAAGCCTAGGTGATTATTGGATGTTTGCCCGTATAGACGTATTTTTATGGATATTTGCAGCTTTAGCACTTTTCATATTCTGCAAAATTAGACCTATTCAGCATAAAGCTACACAAAAAATTCAAAAGAAACTGAGTAAGTTAAATATTGAGGTGAATTCATGATGATTATTGTGTTTACCCTGACTGTGCTAGGTATGTATTTACTATTCATATCGAGCGAGAAATATCGCTCACCGAAATCAACTGGTTATTTCAAATCCTTAGCTCAAAAATATTATTCATTGTTAAGAATATCCGCTTATCTGTTGTTTGTTTTGAGCGGATTTATTCTTATCAAAAAAAATGGCTTATCTATTGGTTTTGTGAGCTGGTGGATATTTGCATCACCTTTAACTTTTGCTCTGATACTTTTAATTAATCCACTCAAGCCATCAAAGTAATCTCTTTATTAAAAATAATGATTAAAAATAAAACAAACTAAGTAATATTTGCATTGCTTAGCTTTTTTTTGCATAAGTAAATCATTATTCATGACAAAAGTTTATCTCTAAAAGGAATAAGATATCTGCGTTTCGTGATAAGTGGCGATAAAGATGTCTGGTGCTTTTGAATTTATCTTAGCGGGTATGTTAGTTGGTTTCTGTGTAGGGATTACAGGAGTTGGTGGTGGGTCATTAATGACACCAATTTTAATTGGCCTTTTTAGAATTGAACCTCATATCGCAATTGGTACCGATTTACTTTATGCCGCAATTTCAAAGTTCTGTGGATCAATGGTTCACGCAAAGAAATTGAATATCGTGTGGCCTATCGTTTTATGGCTCGCAGTCGGTAGTATTCCTGCTTCTTTCGTTACCACTTGGGTACTTGAGCACTATTTAAGTCAATCTACGCACTATAAAGCCGTATTAACAATGGTATTAGGCTTTATGCTGACTTTGACGGGTGTTTCTATTATTTTCCGTTCTCGTATTGAGAAGTTTTTTAGTAAATTCCGCAACAAAGAAACTGCTCATAGTGAAAATGAACAATTAGCTATTCAAAATAAGCGTACCTACATTGTGATTATGGGTATCATTTTAGGTGTATTCGTAACACTATCATCTGTTGGTGCTGGTGCCTTTGGAATTATGGCACTCGTGATTATGTTCCCGAACTTGCCAATGATTCGAATTATTGGATCAGATGTTGTACATGCCGTATTACTTACTCTAGTTGCTGGTCTTGGGCATATGAGTGCAGGTAATGTCGACTTTATGTTGCTTACATGGTTATTGGTAGGTTCAATTCCTGCAATTATTGTAGGAACATTAATTAGCTCTCGCATGCCTGAACGCTTAATCCGTAAAATTTTAGGTATCACTCTATTTGCCCTTGGTGTTAACTTTATGGTTCACCCAGTCAAAGCAAAACCGAAAGCACCTGTGGTACAACAACAAGCTCAAGTTGCTGAAAAAACAGGCAACTCGACTGAAAGATAGTAAAATCAATAGGATTTTTCCAAAATGAAATACCATGCGATGTAGTATTTTCATAATTATTTCATGGTATATTCAGTACACAAAACAACCTTTAGTATGATCGAACCAGTGACAGCAATGACTACACATTTAAATTCCGTTTCAAAGCCAGATATCGACGACGTTAATATTAAAAGCATCCAAACTCTTGTAACACCAGCTGAACTTAAGTCAGAACTTCCTTTATCTGATGTTGCTTCACAAACTGTTCTAAAAGGCCGTGAAACTATTCGCGATATTTTGGACGGTTCTGATAAGCGTTTGTTTGTCGTTATTGGTCCTTGCTCTATTCATGATCCTAAAGCTGCTCACGAATATGCCGATCGCTTAAAAGCGTTAAGCGAAAAGGTTAAAGATACTCTCTATTTGGTTATGCGTGTTTATTTTGAAAAACCACGTACGACAATTGGTTGGAAAGGTCTAATCAATGATCCAGATATGAATGACTCATTTAACATCGAAAAAGGTTTACGTATTGGTCGTAAGCTTTTGCTTGAGTTAAATGAAAAAGGTTTACCTTGTGCAACTGAAGCACTTGATCCTAACTCGCCACAATACTACCAAGACTTAATTTCATGGTCTGCTATTGGTGCGCGTACAACCGAGAGCCAAACTCACCGTGAAATGTCTTCTGGTCTATCATCTCCAGTAGGTTTTAAAAATGGTACAGATGGCGGTTTAACTGTTGCAACAAATGCCATGCAGTCTGTTAAATATGGTCATAGCTTCTTAGGCTTGAACGAAGACGGTCAAGTTTCAATCATTAATACAAATGGTAACCCTTATGCGCACGTTGTATTACGTGGTGGTAATGGTAAACCAAACTACGATGCTGGCTCTGTTGCAGAAGCAGAAACTGCTTTAGCGAAAGCAAAAGTTAGCAATAAGATCATGATTGATGCAAGTCATGCCAACTCAAATAAAGATCCGTACTTACAACCACTTGTTCTTAAAAATATTACTGAACAAATTTTAGATGGTAATAAGTCAATCGTAGGTATTATGGTTGAAAGCCATTTAAAAGGTGGTCGTCAAGATATTCCTGAAAACCTTTGTGACCTTGAATATGGTAAATCGGTAACTGATGGCTGTATCGATTGGGAAACTACGGAAAAGACATTGCTTGAAATGCATGAAGCTTTAAAAGATGTTTTACCAAACCGTTAATCCATCTTTTTAAGATTGAAAATTAAGCCCTCATTTTTGAGGGCTTTTTATTTTGCTTGGACAAAATTTAATATCAAGATAAGTAAAAATAACTCACCACAAAAGTAAAAAGCAGTACAGTTTCACTAATCTCAATTGCTGCGCCGACAGTATCGCCTGTAATACCACCTATTCGTTTTATAAATAAGTGTCTTAAATAAACAAGACTGCTTAAAAAGCCAATAATCGCGATAAGCCCTTGCAATTCCCAATACAATGGCAATAGCAGAACAAACCCAGTTATTATCCATGAAGCAATTTTAGGTAAATGATCTGTCAAAGAACGCCCTAAACCTTTTTCACGAACATATGACGTAGTTAAAAACAAAATAGACGGTACAACGCGTCCAACTATAGTTACAAGTATTAAAAATAGTGTTTGATATTGTTCAATCAACACATAGATCAGTACAAATTTGAGTAAACAAATGATAACTAAGCTCAGTACTCCAATTGGACCGCAACTTGGGTCCTTCATGATTTGTAAAGTACGTTGTTTATCACCAAAACCACCTACCCACGCATCGGCAGTATCAGCTAACCCATCTAGATGCAATCCACCAGTCAACCAAATCCATAAAGTGAGTATGATTGAGGCAAGTAGAACAATAGGGAGTTTAGCCAAAAGACAGGTGAAAATAAAAAGTATGCCACCGATAATCAGCCCAACCAGTGGATAAAACAAAATAGCTCGACCATTTTGTTGCGCCGTTGGTATTGTTTTTAACTCAATAGGCAGAACAGTTAAAAATTGCAATGCAATCCAAAAAGGTGTCATATCCCCTCTCTAACTGAACTATATTTAAAAATAAACTGAATTATGAAGAAATAAAAATGGGAATAGCAATCCCTATTCCCATGAAAGACTTTAAAAACTGAAAATCTATTGCATTTGATAGCACTGTTTCAATTTAATGTAGTCATAGTAAAAACTAGTTGGTGTGTAACGTGCATAATTACATGCAGACTTAAATAACATCTCTTTTTCGTTGTAAAGCATCTTCACTAAAGTATTACCTTGGTTATTTTGGTAAATATCCCACTGTACATTGGCTGCCATAGGTGAAACTACTTCACCACGCCATGTGCTTGTTGAATAGTTATAAGTCTGGCGTAGGGGTAAAGGCTGCATCATATTATGCAGATCTAAGCTGGTCGCTAGAGGAATAATAATTTCAGCATGAGCAAAACGTAAAACTGCTTTATATGGTTGGGCTTTATTTACAACTGCATCAACTTGTTGAAATAAATCTTGTTTGAGTCCCTGTGCAATTTCACTGGTAACTTGATTTGACTCGGTAAAACTTGGGCCTTTTTCATAAAAATCATTGGCATCATTAAATTCAGCGTAGAATTTCGCAGCATCTAAAGGCATATATTTATCAAAATCAACACCTTTTAACTCATCTTTCATGCCATCAGAAATAGAATAAAGCTCATAAATATAAGCCGCGGCATCTACTGCACTAGCAATGGTATTTTTACCCTTACCCTTTTCTGTAATTTGTTCGCCTTTAGGTGAAGTTACTGTAAAAGACCCATTATTGCTAAAACTATAACCTGTTGTACCAAGCTTTTTAATAAAGTCTGCTTTAAAAATTGGAGTGAGTACGGTCTGAGCAGTTTTTTCTGCCTGAGGATTTTTTGATAAATCACTTAACTTTTGAGCTAAATCTTTATTGTTTGCTTCAAAATCTTGATAAGTCTGGCTTGCATCATAAATTTTCTGTTGGGTAGCACTTAGTGGTTGAGTTAAGTCTTCAGCCGCATTTAAGCTATGAAAGTAAAGTTTAAAACGGTCAACACCACCATCTAAAATACTTGGAACACTTGTACTCGATAAACTGGTATAAGACGTTGGTACAATCTTATCTTTCAAGAGGGGTTGTTGTTTAATCAATTCAGCAGTGAAGAATTTAGCACTATCCACCGCACGATCTACCCCAGAACTTTGTACCAATATAGATGCTTGAGAGTTTATAAGTGTTGGTAAACGTTGTAATAAGCGATCGGCAATGCCACGGTGTTCTAAAATACCAGTCATAGTTTCATTTCCGTAACCATACTGGCGAATACCTTCAACACCATAACCTAACAGGATATTGGCTTTCATCATTGCTTCTAAGTCAGCACCTAACTGCTCACCTAACGGCGTTAAAGCATTTTCTGCTTTTGCCTGTTTCCATAAATTATAAAGTGCTAAATCATACTTAAGACTTGAGAGTCCTCGTGAACCGTGACGTGCAACTAGCTCTGTAAAAACTGGTTGGAACCCATTGGGTGCTTGTTCATAGCTTTTTAGATCTTGTTGCGGTTGATAAGGTGTTTTGGTTTGATAATATTTGGATGAGTTTGTAGATGGTGTAGTTTGAACTTCTTGATCATCATTGTTATTGCAAGCCGCGAGTAATATGGTTGTGGCAAGCAACGTCGTTTTAAATAAAATATTCATAAGTCAGATGAGGTATTAATAAGAAATGTCCCTAGCTTAGTTTTCAGCAATTACAGTTCTATTAAACGGACTTAAATATCTTTATAAAAATAATAACTTACAATTGTATAAAAATATAAAACCACTATTTCAAGATAAAAGTTAATTGTTCTTCTTCAAAAAATTCGAATGAGTATAATTTTCCAAGTTCTGCCTGCATTTTTAGCAAGTCATCTAAAGGTTGTTGCTGTGCTAAGCAAGACAATAGCTTAATCACGCCTCCATGTGTAACGACCAATGCATGTTGCCAGTTTTGTTTTCTCATCTCTAAGAGTAAATCTTGAAAGCCTTTCAAAATCCTCGTTTGAAATTGCATAAAGGTTTCTGCCTGTGGTGGAGAATATTGACTTGGTTTCTGCCAGAAATTTGCAAGTAGTTCGGGTGAAGTTTCGTAAATTTGCTGAGTTGATACACCCTCCCACTCACCAAAATACATTTCCTTTAAGTCATGATTTAGAAGTAAAGGCAGCTGAGTTGTCTTTGCAAGTTGTTCAGCAAAACAAGCACACCGTTTTAAAGAAGAACTTACAATGACATCCCATGTCTGGTCTGTAACTTGCTCAATGGTTGACTGCATTTGCTGCCAACCTTTTGCGGTTAACTCATCATCCAAATGCCCACGTAGAGTATGGCTATACTGACTTTCACCATGTCTGAGTAAATCGATTCTAAATTTACCCAATTTTATCCCCGCTTACAGCAGCTTGGGCAAAGGTAGCCATTTGATTATGTAATACACATGCCATTTTAACTAATGCCAATGCAGCACCAGCACCACTACCTTCACCTAAACGCAAGTTCATTTTTAAAATTGGGTCAGCATTGAGTTCCTGTAAAATACGTTGGTGGCCATATTCAGCCGATTGATGACCGAATAACATCCAGTCACGTACTTTAGGGTTCATCCGCACAGCACATAAAGCGGCTACAGAACTAATAAAACCATCCACAATAATAGGTAAACCTACTTGTGCGCATCGAATATAAGCACCGGTAATTGCGGCAATTTCCAAACCACCGACGGCGCATAATGTTTTGAAGACATCACCAACGACATGTTTATGATGAAGTTCTATAGCTTTCTCAATGACTTCAATTTTATGTCTTAATTGATCGGCACCTATTCCTGTCCCTACTCCAGTCAATTGCTCGGCAGTATCATTTAGTAAAAGACAAGCTAAGGCAGAAGCAGAACAGGTATTCCCGATTCCCATTTCACCTGCAATATAAATATCTGCGCCGTCGGCTTTAGCAGTATCTACACTATTTTTTCCCAACTCTAGCGCAGCACGGCATTCATCAGCATTCATTGCGGCTTGTTTAGCAAAATTTGCAGTCCCAGCACGAATACAGTGACGTTCAACACCTGCGTATTCATATGCTTCGCCCACTGTGCCACAGTCAATCACTTGTAAATGAGCTTCATGATATTTAGCAAGTACACTAATTGCTGCGCCACCCGTCGTGAAGTTTTGCAACATTTGACGGGTAACAGCTTGAGGATATGCAGAGATATTTTCTTCAACTACGCCATGATCACTGGCAAAAATTGTAATCCATGGATGGTTAACATGAGGATGTGCATTTGATTGTAAACTAGCAAGTGTAATTGCAATCTGCTCTAAATCACCTAAAGCACCTGTAGGTTTAGTGAGCTGGAGTTGATGTTGTTCAGCTTGTTGCGTTGCGTCCAGATTAGGTTGCTTTACAGATTCTAACCACCAGTTCATTTTACTTCTCACCTTTTAAAATCATTGGAAAACCAGCCACACAAAACACAACTTTATCTGCAATTTGTCCTAACGCTTGATGTAGTCTTCCTGCTTCATCGACAAAACGGCGACTAATTTCGCCGAGTGGCACAACACCAAGCCCTGTTTCATTACTTACTAAAATAATTTCTGACTCAAGTGTAGGTAAAACTTTTAATAGTTGCTCACACTCAAATTGTTGAACACTTTGATCTTCTAAAAGTAACAAATTGGTTAACCAAAGAGTTAAACAATCTACCAAAATAATTTGATTAGGTTGATCAATTTTTTTCAGAGCATTTGCTAAAAATAATGGTTCTTCAATTAAGGACCAATGTGCAGGACGCTGATTTTGATGATGTGCAATTCGACTTTGCATTTCTGGATCAAGCGCTTGCGCTGTCGCCACATAAGTCACAGGTAATTGTGTAGATATTGCCGTTTGTTCAGCGAGTCGACTTTTGCCAGAGCGGGCACCGCCCAAAATCAGTTGCAACATGAATCACCTAAAAACAAATGCTGATACGAAAACAGCTTACCTTGTAAAGTTTGAGCTTCATAAAAACCAAACGTTAAATGCTCAACTTTCAGTTCAAATTCAGCGTTTTTGTATTCTACAGGTAATTGAGAAATTTTTTGCAAAATCAAATCACTACTACAGATGTTTTTATATAAGCCTAAGGTGATATGGGGATAGTAATCTAAAGCAGCAATTTCATTAGAAACTATGCCTAATTTTTGACGTATGTGAAATAAAAAATTATCGGTATCTTGGATTTCTACAAATAAAGCACTACTAAAACTATCAACTGAACCAATTTTTAATCGAAATGGTGAAATATTTTCTTTTTTTAAAATTTCTCTTTGTTCTGAGAAATCATGGAAACTAAAGTCATCACTATAAACACTAGGTTCATGGGTTAAAAATCCACATATAAATAATGTGACATGATATTGACGATTATTCGGTTCTAATAAAAATTCTGAAAAATGTGTACGTAAGACATCTAGATAATCAACTAATTTCTGATCAATAATCTCTAGATACCACAAAGCATAATTTTGACGTCCTAGGTGCCATTCCGGATAATCCCGTATAGTCGTTGGCACCATGAACGTCGTAGGTTTTAGCAGCACAGTTTTAATTCAAAGTCACTTAAGTTTTGTATTAAAACATGTTTGCCTTTCAATTGTAGAGTGTTAAATCATTAAATGCCTTCAGACATATTGTGTAGCTGTCATTCTGGCTTTGTTAGTTTTCATATCCACAAGCTGTTGGTCTTGTTCAGAAAACAAATATTGAATGTGTTGGACCAAATCAACTTCAAGCTGCCTTTTCTGAGTCATATTCAGATCTAATTTTAGAATTTGTTGCTGTAAATGCTGAATAGCAGCATTGTCATCAATTTCTAAAAATTGAATCGCATAGGCATAACCTAGAGCAGTACCTTTTAATAAATTTTTATAAGGTAAATCATGACCTATGTTCATTTCAATTGATGCCATGACACGTTCATTATGGTTGAGTTTGCGTAATGGATCTCGAGCTACTCGTTGACACGGATCTTTAAATGCGTATTCACATGAGTCTAGAAAACTTTGAGCCATTCGGTTCAGATCTTTTGCGTAGTTAGGCAATACAATTGCAAGCCCCTGTTTTACTTCTGTAATTAAGTTTTCCGCAAATGCTTTTACTGAATGATCACCCATAGCAATCCCAATAGATTCATAACCCATTAGTGATGCATACCAAGCAAGCATCGCATGCACGCCGTTCCATAGGCGGTTTTTAATAAGTTGAATATCTGTAATTTGTTCAACCAATACAACCTGACGTAGCTTTTCGAGTAAAGGACTGCCTTTTTCAACATAAATTGGCATATCCGTTTCACTGTGGAATAAGATTAAATCCATACTTTGTAAGATATGACCAGGTTGGAAATTACGACGCATGTTTTCAACATAAACCGAGGCGTTGTTTTGCTGATCTGGAGTCAGTTTATTGCAGTCTTCAATTTCAATTTGATCTTCTTGTTCAACATCTTCTAAATGCTGTTCAAGGAAATTATGCTTAATACGAAGTTGACGATATAAATTCTGATTAGAAAGTTTTGAAACCATTCGGTTTACTACAGTGTCGCAAAAGTAATGCTCTTTTAAAATATGCTCAGTCACATCCTCATCATTCGTTAACTCCAATAGAGCTTCACGAAGATGCTTCATCACTAAATATTTAGCACCCACTTTATTTAAAATAATTAAAAAAGTTAGCGGTTCTATACATGTTTCAAGTGGCGAGTTAAAACGGGCGTATAGTCCTTTGGCTATCATTTTTGATTCAGCTTCAATCGCTTGCTCTGGTAAACAAAGTGCAATCAAACTTGAATGAGTATACATCTCTAACATTTGTTGCTCATTGTCCGAGTCAACAATCGTCATATTCTCAATACGTTCATCATAAGAAAATTGTCCATAGCGAATACTATAAGTTCCAAACGCATTTACGGCCTCGCGAAAAAGACTATTACGAGTTGAAGCAATTATTTTTCTTGGTTTTGTATATCCATCCCAATGTGACAATATTTGAGCTATATATCCCCCACCAATAGCACCGAAGCCATGTATACCAACCGTAAGTTGATTCAGGCTCTGTGGAAAAGGTTCTTGTATTTCCGGCATATCCATAATAGGAATGAACTGGTCAAGATCGCTTAAAAAGTCATACATCTGATCATAATAAAAATCTGCTTTTTCGAGCATTTCATCATTTGGCTCTTTAATATCCTTTAATAAAATCGTTAGACCTTCAGATGTGTAAGCTGAGGTTAGACCATTTTCAGAATCTTCAAACATTAAACATTGCTTAGTGTTTAAATTAAGTTGGCTTGCTGCTTTTAAAAATATTTCAGGATGAGGTTTTCCCTGTTCTACTTCATCACCACAAGTAATTACATCAAAGAACTTATAAACATTGGCATTTATTAAATATTCTTCGGCAATTGCTCTACGACTTGAAGTGGCTACAGCCATTCTTAAACCAGATTTTCTTAAACGTTCAAGAACTTGAACTAACCCCTTTTTAATAGGCACACCGTGTTTACGAATATGCTCAAGCTCCATCTCATCAGCTCTTTTTCTTATTTCTTTATACGGAACATCTACCCCATATAAACGTTGTGCTAGTTTTTCTGCTGTTGTCGCACTTAAACCCAAACATTGCATTAAATATTCGTGTGAAAACTCCTGCCCAATCAGCTCTTGAGATGCTTGTTGCAATGTTTGAAACCGTAAGCGCTCAGTGTCAAACATTGTCCCATCCATATCAAAGATAGCTCCATGAACAGGTTTTCCATGAAAAATAAGCACGTTTTTACCTCTTTTTTTGATCATGTTTTATTCAGGGTATACAAAAAATTGATTAAAAAGGCAGGATGATAATAAATGAAACATTACTGGTTATTTTTTAATCAAAAATATAAGTAATCTGTTACTGAGAGAACTTAAAAACTCTAAAAGGTTGAATAATGAAAATAATTCTGAAACCGAGTTCTAATGCAAAGATAGCAAGCTATCCTTGCTTGCTATCTTTACTTGTTCTTTTTATTGCGCTGATCATGTTTATTTTTCTTAGGTCCATTTACTGCTAAACAAACCTGCATTGTTTTTATTATGTCTTGCAGGTCTACCAATACCAGAAATTTATCTAACTCTTGTTATCTTCTGGTAGAACCAAACTCCACACAATAATGATAATCATTTTCATTTAATAAGTCAATTTGATATTGCCCTTATTTTAATCAATCAAGGATATCTACAAATTGCGCCGTCAATATTTGCGCCAGATCATTTGGATTTAGACCAATATCTAATCCTCTTTTTCCACCACTTACATAAATTTTGCCAAGTTCTTGTGCAGAAGCATCTATCACAGTTTTCAAACGTTTCTTTTGTCCTAATGGACTAATTCCACCCACTAAGTACCCTGTTAAACGTTCTGCATCTTTTGGATTTGCCATTTGTAGTTTTTTACAGCCAACCGCCGTAGCCACCTTTTTTAAATTAAGTTGATGATTAACAGGTATAATTGCGACAAAATAATTTTTTTCATCAGTTACAAGTAGCGTTTTAAAAACTTCATTTACATCAAGATTTAATTTTTCGGCAGCTTCTAAACCGAAACTTTTAGCATTTGCATCATGTTCATATTCATGAATAGAAAATTCGATTTTATTACTTTTTAACAGTCTACATGCAGGTGTCATAGGATTTTAGATTTTAATGAAATGGGATTGATTATATTTATTTTAGAGAAAAGTTTAAAATTTGCTTAGGCTATTTACGTCATTTACATGAAAAATCAAACAGACACTGAACAAAAAACAATCTGAACTTGATATTGAGTGGATGACTCCAATATATTTAATTGAGATTTAAAGTCTGAACTGGCAAATTTATGAGTTACAAACACAATAATCTGATGGCAATGCGTCACCGTTTTTGGGATGAATCTTCAGATCATGTATTAAATGAAAAGCAATTTTTACAGCAGACCTTAATTGAACAAGGCATTTTTAATAATGCCACTTTTGAGGATGTTAAGTATTTTTTCTATACACTACCGAGCATCATTATTGTAAAGGCCCATGCACTTGGTTTTATGCATGATTCTGTCAAGCAAATGGTTATTCAACATATTCAAGCTAATCGTATCCACTTAATGCAAAAAGCTGAATTAAAAATTCAGTTTAAAATGTAAGTTAATGATTAATATTTAATGATTTTTTAATCTAGTACCTCTTTCTGGAGAGATTGTATTTTAATTTTCATTATATTGCTTAGGCTATTTTAGAAAATTAAGATATAAAATGATACTTTCAACTCACCATTCAGTCTGAGGGAACTATTTTAATACGTTCAAAACATGTAATATTCGTTACAATTTTAGATCACCAGCGTTTGGCTGCATGATGCGCATAGGATTCTATTTTCATGTCAAATCAGAACGATAAGCTTAAGAGTTTAAAAACTTCTTCCATGGATCGACGCTTATCAATCGCGAAAGCTTCTTTACTGGCAGGAACACGTTGGGCTACTGCAAGTGCCTCTACCCTTTTTTCTAGTGAAGAAGAAAAAGAGAAGAAGCGTAAAAAGGCAATGAGCGAACAAGCTAATTATCTTGTTTCTGAAATTGGCAAACTTAAAGGTTCTATTGTTAAGATTGGCCAAATGATGGCTCTTTATGGTGAACATTTTTTACCAGAAGAAATTACTCAGGCGTTAAATACCTTAAACAACCAAACGGTTGCTTTAGACTGGCCTGCGATTAAGCCACATTTACAAGAACAACTTGGTTCTAAGTTAAACGATTTAACCATTGATCATGAACCTATTGGTACGGCGTCTCTTGCACAAGTTCATCGCGCAATCCGCAAATCAGATGGATTAGAGTTAGTTTTAAAAATTCAATACCCTGGTGTAGCGAGTGCAATTGACTCAGACATGAGTCTATTTAAAAACATGCTTAAGCTTACACGTATGGTTCCTCAGACACGTGAGTTTGATCAGTGGTTTGATGAAGTACGTGAAATGATGCATCGTGAAGTCAATTATGATGTAGAAGCAGCAACCACTCGCCGCTTTGGTGAGCGCTTAAAAGATGATGAACGCTATATTGTCCCTACAATTATAGATGACTACTGCACAGATCAAGTCCTGTGTATGACATTCGAACGCGGCGTACCTATTAATAGTCCTGTTATGCTTTCTCTTCCACAAGAACGTCGTAATCAACTTGGTGAAGCATCATTAGAGATTGCAGTTCGTGAGATTTTTGAATGGGGTGAAATGCAAACTGACCCTAACTTTGGTAACTACCTAGTTCGTTTAGGTAATGGCCAAGATGTTCAGGACAAAATCGTACTATTAGACTTCGGCGCGATTCGTCAGTTCGATGAACACTTACTCTCAGTTGCGCGCAATCTCATACAAGCGGGTTATCAGCATGATAAACATGCGATGGTCCAAGCAATGACTGGATATGAGTTTTTCGATGCGATGCCTGAAAGTATTAAACCCGGCATGGCCGATGTTTTTTTACTTGCGACCGAAGCATTCAGTACCCCTACAAATAATCCAGATATGCCAGTTGGCCTGATGGATGAACATGAACGTTATGACTGGAAAAAAAGCCAGTTACATAGCCGTGTTATGCAACAAGCAAGTAAATCAATGGCGTCACGCTATTTCTCAGTCCCTCCAAAAGAGTTTATGTTTATTAGCCGTAAATTTATTGGCGCATATACATTCATGACTGTAATTGATGCCAAAACAAATGTACGTCGTATGATTCGTAACTTTGCTTAATTTGATCACGACTAGAATGGCTCAATGTCATTCTAGTCAATGCAAACAAAATTATTATTTTTAAGAACTAATTTTTATTTATAAAATCAAAAACATAAAATCAAGTCTATTTTATTTTTACCATTTATCTACTCTTTTTTTGAATGTCAGTAACGACATAGTTTTTTCTTATACTGCATGTCAGCATAAAACAATAACAATGTGTTAGGACACCATAATCATGACAAATATGATCAATAAAGCCCAAGGGTTGGGTTTATCGCTGATCACAAAATTAGCTGGAAGCGATGTACTTGATCAACTCAAACTACGTAAATTTCTTGAAAAGTCTCTTTATCAAGGTTCAAAAGCTGGCTTTAGAGCACTAAGCCAAACTCAAAAAGCATTTAAACCTAAACAAATTCCACAGCAACGCCTACCTCAGCAAAAGAAAAACCTATTTGATTTAAGCCTGACTGAAGAACAACAAATGACTTCTGAAGCAATGTCTCAATTTGCTCAAGAAGTTTTACTAGCATTAGCTCATGATGCCGATCAAGCAGCACAATTTCCAGAAAATCTTTGGCAATATGTTGAAGATTTAGGGCTAAATTATTACGCCCTACCAGAAGCACTAGGTGGCGTTGCTGCTGAACAAAATATTGTAAGCAACTTACTCATCGCTGAAAAACTAGCTGAAGGTGATTTTAGTCTTACAGCGGGATTACTCAGTACCTTTAGCGTTATTAATGCAATCACACGTTGGGGATCTGCCGAGGTTCAGTCAATGTATCTGCCATGTTTTGCTGAAGACTCAGACCTTACAGCAACCTTTGCAGTACAAGAAGCAACTCCAGCTTTTAACCCTTATGTTTTAAAAACAAAAGCTTCTCTTGAAAATGATCA
Source organism: Acinetobacter sp. IK23 (assembly GCF_035615275.1). Taxonomy (NCBI): domain Bacteria; kingdom Pseudomonadati; phylum Pseudomonadota; class Gammaproteobacteria; order Moraxellales; family Moraxellaceae; genus Acinetobacter; species Acinetobacter sp. IK23. The sequence continues at coordinate 175,050 of NZ_JANBNX010000002.1, read as the reverse complement.
ATTTTACATTGATGGTGAAAAAACCTTAGTCATTTTAGGTGATTTGGCTGATGTGTTATTGGTGAGTGCTGACTTTAATGGCAAGCCAGATGTATTTGTAGTGCAAGTGGGTGACACTATTTCCATTAAGAACACTCCGGCAATGGGCCTCAAAGCAACAGAGACAGCTACTTTAAAATTTAGCCACACACCTGCTCTACGACTAGGCACAACAGATTTTGATTACACCGCCTTTTTAGATTTAGGCAATCTTATGTGGTGTGCAATGGCTGTAGGTACATGTGAAGCTGTAAAAGCCTATTGTATTAAATACGCCAATGAGCGAACTGCTTTTGGAGAACCGATTTCACATCGGCAAAGTGTCGCATTCATGATTGCAGATATGGCAATTGAAATTGATGCTATGCGTATGCTGATTCTAAATGCCGCAAGTCTTGCTGAAGCGGGTAAATCTTTCCATCGTGAAGCATATTTAGCTCGTCTTCTTTGCGCAGAAAAATCCATGAAAATAGGAACAGATGGCGTACAAATTTTGGGTGGTCATGGCTTCACAAAAGAACACCCAGTTGAACGTTGGTACCGTGATTTACGTGCGACCGCAATTTTACATTCTGGCTTACATGCTTAAGATCAATCTGAGGACATTTCCATGAATTTACAAAATCCAAAAAAATTCAAAATGATGATTGATCAAGCACATGATGTTGCGATCAATGTATTACGCCCTATTTCCCGTAAATACGATAAAGCAGAACATGCTTATCCCAAAGAGCTTGATATGCTTGCTTCACTCATCGACGGTATGAACGAAGGTGGCGAAGGAATTAATGCAGGTGCTGCTGGTGCAAGCAAACGAGGTGAAACAGATAATGAAGGTGTCCGTAACGGCACCAACATGTCGACAGCACTAGGTATCATTGAAATGTGTTATGGCGATACTGGGCTATTACTCAGTATGCCACGCCAAGGTTTAGGAAATTCTGCCATCGCAGCAGTTGCAAATGATGAGCAACTAGAACGTTTTAAAGGTACTTGGGCTGCAATGGCGATTACTGAACCCGGCTGTGGTTCAGACTCTGCTGCGATCCGTACTACAGCAACTAAAGATGGTAATGACTACATTTTAAATGGTGAAAAGATTTTCGTAACCTCTGGTGAACGTGCAGACTCTGTGGTTGTCTGGGCTACACTCGACCGAAAACTTGGACGTGCAGCCATCAAATCATTTGTAGTGCCTAAAGGCACGCCTGGAATGAAGGTGGAGCGCCTTGAACATAAATTGGGAATTAAAGCTTCTGATACGGCAGTTATTAGTTTTACTGACTGCCGCGTACCAGCAGAAAATCTTTTAGGTAATGCCGAAGTGGACGTTGCTAAAGGTTTCGCAGGTGTAATGGAAACTTTTGATAATACACGCCCGTTAGTCGCTGCTATGGCCATTGGCTGTGCTAAAGCTTCATTAGAACGTATTAAAGAAATTTTTAAAGATCAGTTGGACCCAAATTACTCAACGCCATATTTGCAAACATCCAATCTTGCGGCACAAATTTACCGTATGGAGGCCGAATGGGAAGCAGCACGGTTACTCATGTTGAAAGCAACATGGATGGCTGACAACAAGAAACCAAACTCAAAAGAAGCTTCCATCGCCAAGGCAAAAGCAGGCCGTGTAGGTAATGAAATTACTTTGAAGTGTGTCGAGTTAGCAGCAAGTGTTGGCTATAACGAAGATGAATTACTTGAGAAATGGGCACGTGATTCAAAAATTCTTGATATTTTTGAAGGAACTCAACAAATTCAGCAGCTTATTATTGCTCGACGTGAGCTTGGTAAATCGTCAAGCGAATTAAAATAAGAGCGTTGCAAGTAAGTTAAAACTTCCTTACTGCTTAGTACTACTCTATCTACAAAATAAAAACCCTCTAATCATATGATTAGAGGGTTAGGTATTTCAGGTATATATTTTTTATTTATTTAACTGGCGTAACTTCTAATGACTTATCAACTACACCGAATTTTTTAAAGATTTTTGCACGACGTTTTGGTGAAATATTTGCTTTATTTAAATCACCTTTGTAGTGATCAAATACACGCTTGTCCATCATTTTAAACCACAGTGAAGGAATTAATGCTGGTAGCAACATACTTGCATAACCACTTGGTAACTCAGGTGCTTCATCAAAATGACGCAGTGCTTGGAATGGACGAGTTGGATAAGCATGATGGTCTGAGTGACGTTGTAACTGATATAAGAACAAGTTTGTCACTACGTTGTTATTATTCCAGCTATGCTCTGGCATTGTACGCTCATATTGGCCGTTTTCTTTTTTCTGGCGTAGCAAACCATAATGCTCAATATAGTTAATAATTTCAAAAAGACTAATACCGTAAAATGCTTGCGTCGCTAAATACGGAATCGTACCTTTACCAAAAAGTCCAATCATCGAACTATGAAAAGCAGCAGTCATACCCCAGCCTTGCAGTAATTCATTATCGAGTGACCAAAACTCTTTACCTTTACGTTTTAATCGGTTTTTCTCAATTTCAATTGCTGACTTGAAAGAACCAATAACTGTACGCGGCCAGAATTCATAGAATGTTTCACCCATACGTGAAGAAGCAGGGTCTTCAGGCGTTGCCGCACGCTTATGATGGCCATATGGATGCTCAATACGGAAATGGTTGTAACCTGTAGGCACCAAAGCAAGATGAGATAAAATATGGTCAATACGATCATGCTTATGGCTTAGTTCATGGGCTGTATTAATTGCAATACCATTAATTGCACCCATAGAAATACCAAGCAAAATTTTATCTATAAAAGAAGTAGTTTTGCGGCTTGTTAAATAACATGCATAAACGTTTGCTGCATATTGTAATGGGATGAAGCTCTTCACCAAACGTGAATAATACGGATCTTTTTCTAGAAGTTTAATTTCTTCATCAGTTGGATTACGTGCATCTTTACCAATAATCGTATCAATTGCAGGAATCACAACATGTAATAAAAGTGGGCCACCTAAAGCAAATACTTTCTTTAATAGGCGTGGACCAAAATGGTAACCAGCTAAAATACCTAAACCAATTACAGGTAGAGCTGGACTAATCATCCATAAATAGCGCTTACGATCTATCTCACGCATAGACGCTGGCACTGGCATAAGTTCTTGCTGAACATTTACTGGTGCATTCATAGTCATATTTCCTTTTTCTATATATCTATATAGTTAAAGAAATACCATTTGCTTAACAGTTGTAACCGTCCAAAAAACCTATTTCAAAGTCTTTGGCATTTTCTTCCACTTTTTTGTCCTAAAAACACATGTTGATCTATTCTTACAGCTCACTATAATTTTATTAAAATAATGATTGATCACGTAAACATGGATGCACTAAGTAAATTTTTTGATGATATCCACTTAAATAAGTCAGAATATATCTATATCAAAGCACAAAATGAATGGGCTTTTAAAACACAAGATCAATCTGCTTTACTTGCTTATATTGTTTTAACCGGTTCTGTATATATTCAAATAAATGCTTCAGAAAAAATAACAGCAAGTGCTGGAGATATTATTTTAATTCCCTCTGGAAAAGCTCACCATGCTACAGACTCAAAAGCGACTGCAAGTAAACTTGTAGATCCTGTCGATATTACTCCGTTATTTAACGGACATCGACAAGACCCGATTGAGCTTGGTTCAGCAGCATCTGAAAATACATTACTGCTCTGTTTACGCTGTCAAGTTGATACGCATATGGCAGGGCCACTTATTAATGCATTACCACCTATCATGCATATTCAACGAGAGAACCAAACCACTCCACCTGAATGGTTGCAATTAGGACTTTATTTTTTAGCAGTCGAAACACAAAAAATTCAACCTGGGCATGACAAGATTATCGATCATTTAGTGAGTATTCTTTTAATTGAATGTATTCGTGATCATATTCAACAAATGTCAGATCAGCAAAACTGGTTAGGTGCCTTAACTCACCCTGAGTTGAGTAATGCTCTATCAGCAATTCATAGTCAACCTGAAGCAAGCTGGACTGTCGAATCATTAGCTGAACAATGTTGCATGTCGCGATCTAAGTTTGCCAATCTTTTTAATAGTATTATTGGTGAACCTCCTCTTACATATTTACAGCATTATCGCTTTCGTTTAGCGAGCCAATATCTGCGTACAAGCAATTTATCAATTCAACAAATTTCAAATAAAGTCGGTTATTCTTCAGAAACAGCATTTAGTCAGGCATTTAAAAGAGTATTTGATTTATCGCCTAAACAATATAGACAAAACTATGTTGGGAGTAGTCTAGATCAGTAATAAAAAAAGCGCCGAAGCGCTTTTTTTATTACATAAGTTTTATTTGATTTTAGCGTGTGACTTTAAATATTCGCTGTAATCTTCAAGTATTTGCTGCCCACGAGACTGGCGATAAAGCTGCTGTAATTGCTTTAACTGGTCAGCTGGCATAGCATTTACCGCAGCTGAATTTACGTTAGATACAGCAACAACGACTAACTCATTTGGTAAGTTTGCTGTTGTAACAGACCACATACCAGGTTTTGGCGTAGGAACACTAAATGCTGCACGCTCAATTGCACGTTTCAAACCTTGTGAGCGAGTAAATACACCTGCGGATTCAAAAGGTACCTTATTTTTTGCAACAACCTGTTCAGCTGGCTGAGTTTTGAATTCAGTCAACATTGTAGCAATTTTTGCTTGAGCCGCTTTACGTGCTTTTTCATCAATTACTTTAGCTTTCGCTTCATTCATCGCTTGAGCAATTGGTTTAACACCAGCAGCATGATAGTCACGTACTTTAATCCAAACTGTATCGCCATTCGCTAATTGAATATTTGATGAAGCATTACGATCACCATTTTTCACATCATCGTTAAACAACTTAATTTTTACGTTTGGATCACTTAACTGCGGGTTTTGAGTAGCTAAAGTTACACCATTTAAAGATTCAATTTTTGTACCTTTGACTTGTTGTACAACTGCATCTAAAGAATCATTACCAACAATCGTTTCATTCAAACTATTAACGGTATCTGAATAAACAGTAGCAACTTTATTCTTTTCAACTTCTGCAGTTAAGCGTGCCTTCTCAGCATCAAATGAAGGAATTTGAGTCGCTGGGGTTTCTGCTTCAATAATATGGTAACCATATTGTGTTTTTACTGGCTGTGAAACTTGACCATTTTTCAAACTTAAAACAGTTTTATCAAATGCATCAGAGAAAATACCAGGTGCATATGCCTCAACTAAGCCGCCTTTCGCTTTCGAAGTTGGATCTTCTGAAAAATGGGCTGCTGCTTGAGCAAATGAAAGACCACCTTGGATTTTTGCGTATACATCTTTAGCAAGCTTTTGGGCTGCTGCATCATCACGACCATCAGTCGTAATAAGAATATGTTTAACAACACGTTTAGCATCTTTTTGCTGAGTTTCTACAAACTTCGCATAGGCTTGCTTAAGCTCAGCATCCGTTGCTGGTGCAGGCTTAGCCATTAAAGATGGAGATAAAACAACATAATCCACATCAACTGAAGCAGGCTGTTTAAACTCATTCTGATGTTTGTTGTAATAGTCAGTAGCTTCTTGATTCGATGCAGTTAAGCCAGTTTTATAACTGTCCAACTTGATACTAGCCAAATGTAATGTACGTTGTTCTGTTTGCAAATTCGCAATTTGCATTAAATCAACTTTACTTACTAAAGAATAATCTGAGAAAGTTGAAGTCAACATTTTTAAAGCGTGATCTTGACGCAAGCTCGCAATTAAAGCTTGGCTTGTCATACCAATCGAGCGCAAATAATTTTCATATAATTTTTGTGAAAACTGGCCATTTTCTTGCAAACTTGGCTGTTGAGCCAACATTTGCTCGATTTGAGCATCACTTAAAGAGATACCGAGTTTTTCAGCTTGCTGAATGAGTAAATTACGAGATACCAATATATCAAGTGCTTTCGCTTGAATTACCGGTAAATTAAGTAAACTTTCATCACCCTTTACAGCAGCTAAATATTGTTCTTTATACCTTTGCGTTAAAGTTTCAAGGTCTTTTTTTGATATGTCCTGTCCATTGACAGTTTTTGCGACATCTGCCTTGTTTCCCCTATTAAAATATCCATTAATACCTACAAGCGCTAAAGGGGTCAAAAACAAAATTAAAAGGACTTTGCCTAGCCAACCCTTAATGACTGTACGAAAAGATTCCATAAGTATTCCAATATTTTATTTCGAGGAGAATTTTAACTGAAAAACCACAATGAATGAATGAGCAATATTGGTCAATTCAGATTTTTAATAAAAAACGCGCCTATATTGGCGCGTTTAATCATCTTAAAAGATTAAGCAACTGAATCTTTAAGACCTTTACCAGCTTTAAAGCTAGGTACTTTTGTTGCTTTAATTTGAAGCTCTTCACCAGTTTTAGGGTTACGGCCAGTACGTGCAGCACGTTCTTTAACACTGAAAGTACCGAAACCAACTAAAGTTACTGTGTCACCTTTTTTTAGTGCTTCAGTAATTGACGCAATTGTCGCATCGAGTGCCTTGCCTGCATCAGTCTTAGATACTCCCCCTTTTTCAGCAATTGCATCGATTAATTCTGATTTATTCATGAATAAAACATCCTCTTAATATCGTTTGTTTAAGGTCCAAGGCTATAGTTTAAAAGGCCATGACGCCTTTATAGCAATGCTTTGGGGGAAAACGCAATACTAGAGCAGAGCTTTTAGCAAAAATAAATGCTAAAAAACTGTTATATATTTGCTAAATCCCTACATTTTTTTACTTTTCATTCAATTTTGCCTTCAATTTTTGATTTTCTTCAATTAAAGCATCAATCTTTATATGCAGTTGAACCAAGAGTTGTTCTATGTGCTGTAAGTCCTTAGGAGTAACTAAGCCAATTCTATTTAAAGAATGATTCACACTGGTATCTAAAATTTTTTCAACTTTGTCTTTGGTGTCAGAAACAGACTCTTTGGCTTTTTCGGTTACTTTACCAACAGTTGTATCTGCTAAGTCACCTGTTTTGGACTCAAGCTCTTCACCTACTTTGACTAGCGAGTCAAATAGTTTATTGCCTTCTTCTTCAGCACGAGAAAAAGCACCTAGACCTGCTAACCAGATCTGTTTAGTATACTTTCTAAAATCTAATGCAGACTTCCTAGAACTTTTTGATTTTAATTTATTTTTTTCTCCTTGCTCTTCTACTTGTGTTTCTATATTTGCATTATCCATTGATCTAAGCTCCTGATCGGATGAGACAGACGAAGTCTTATTTAACCACAAAATATTCTTATAATATCAAAGTCAAGACTTGATACATTTATGAAACTGTTCTACAAAACAATCATGTCATGTAAATATATTTAACAGGACATTATGCTAAGTTTGAGATAGGATGTCTCATTCCCTCAATTAATCTCTAATATTTAAGGATAAACTTTTATGAGTGAAACGCAACAAAGACAAAAACATCCACGTCTGTTGCTGAATATTGTTCTAATTATTTTAGAAACTTTTTTCTCATTTATTCTCACCCACGATGGTGTTCTTCGCTTGCAAGCGAAAAAATTTATCGCTAATAAAATCACAATCCGCATTAATAGCTATTTGCCATTTTTCGACTTCTATGTGCAATTTACTGAGAAAGGCTTGCTATTTGATATTCACTCATATGACCGTCGTATTGATTTAGAAATAAATAGTACACTTATCGATCTTATCAAAATTTTCGCTTTCTCAAATCAACGTAGTTTAAACAACATGCGAATTGATGGAGATTCAGAAACTAAAAAAGAGCTCATCGATTTAATTTCACATCTCACATTACCTAAACTTCTAGCGGACTGGAAACAATGGTTCAACGCGCCAGATGACGAAGCTGAGACACTTGCTTCACGCAAAAGAATTGCCCCATTACTTGAAAAAATCGATCAACAACGTTCAGAGATCAATTCATTAAATGTAGAAATTAAACAATATCAGAATCGAATTGCACGTTTAAAGCAACGCCAACGCAATATTAACTTGTGCTTTGGTATAATTAGCCTAATATTTATTGCTTATTTGATATATAATTTATGGGCAGCATAACTCATTTTTTTCTATCTTGATCCTACACTTGAATTAAAAATAAAAAAACTTGACTATTTTAGTCGGGATTCATAAAATCCTATTATCTAGTCTTAACATGTGTATCGAATCATGCGCCTTACAACTCGCGGTCGCTACGCAGTGACTGCTCTACTTGATTTAGCTTTGCAGCCAACTGAACAAACGATCACGCTCGCCGAAATTGCCGCACGTCAATCTATTTCAGTTGCTTACTTAGAGCAGTTATTCGCTAAACTTAAGCGTCATGGGTTAGTTTCTAGTGTTCGCGGTGCAAATGGTGGTTACCATTTGGCTCGAAACGCTGATGAAATTACTGTGTTAGAAATCATTGAAGCCGTAAATGAAACTGTTGATGCAACGCGTTGCGACCATAAAGGTAACTGCCAAAATGGTGCAATGTGTCTGACTCACGATTTATGGCAAGAACTCTCTCATCATATTGCCGACTATTTAGCCAAAATCACTCTTGCCGACCTCATTAGCCGAGACAACGTTCAAACTGTTGCACTACGCCAAAATGTGACTGGCATAGATTCAGCTCTTTTATCGGGTACAGGTATTTGATATGAAACGTCCAATTTATCTTGATTACGCAGCAACCACTCCAGTAGATCCGCAAGTTGCAGAACGTATGATGGAGTGTTTAACTTTCGACGGTACCTTTGGTAATGCTGCATCTCGTTCCCACGCTTATGGCTGGCAAGCAGAAGAAAAAGTTGAATATGCACGTGAGCAAGTCGCAAATTTAATTAAAGCTGACCCACGTGAAATCGTTTGGACTTCTGGTGCAACCGAATCAGATAACCTTGCTCTTAAAGGTGTAGCTCAATTCTACGCTTCTAAAGGCAAACATATCATTACAAGTAAAATTGAACACAAAGCTGTTCTAGATCCTTGTCGTGAATTAGAAGAACAAGGTTTTGAAATTACTTACCTAGAGCCACAGCCACAAACAGGTTTAATTACTCCTGAGATGGTGAAGGCTGCCCTTCGCCCAGATACCATTCTTGTTTCTCTTATGATGGTAAACAATGAAATTGGTACAGTTACAGATGTAGCGGCGATTGGTGAATTAACACGTGCCAACAAAACATTTTTCCATGTAGATGCAGCACAAGCAGCTGGTAAAGTTGATATCGACTTATCTACTATGAAAATTGATCTTATGAGTTTCTCTGCTCATAAAATTTATGGTCCAAAAGGCATTGGCGCATTATATGTACGTCGTAGCCCACGTGTTCGCTTAAAAGCACAAATTCATGGTGGTGGTCATGAGCGCGGTATGCGTTCTGGTACTTTGGCTACTCACCAAATCGTAGGTATGGGTGAGGCTTTTGAAATCGCAGGCAAAACCATGCATGCAGAACAAGAGCGTCTTCGTAAACTTCGTGACAAACTTTGGAACGGTTTACAAGATCTTGAACAAGTGTTCTTAAATGGTCATCCAACTCAAAACGTTGCAAACTATTTAAATGTCAGCTTTAACTTTGTTGAAGGTGAATCTTTAATGATGTCGCTTAAAGATGCTGCCGTATCAAGTGGTTCAGCTTGTACTTCTGCAACTTTAGAGCCTTCATATGTTCTTCGCGCATTAGGTTTATCTGATGAGCTTGCACACAGCTCGATTCGCTTTAGTTTTGGTAAATACACGACTGAAGAAGACATTGACCACGTGCTTACAATTACCAAAGCCGCTGTTGAGAAATTACGTGAACTTTCTCCGCTTTGGGATATGTACAAAGAAGGTATCGATCTTTCTACAGTTGAATGGGCAGAACACTAATTATTGAAATTAGTGTTTTAACCCTCATATTAATATTAGGCTGACCCCGAGGTTTGGAGAAGCGAAATGGCTTATAGCGAAAAGGTAATTGATCATTACGAAAATCCACGTAATGTTGGTGTTTTAGACAAAAACTCTGAAAATGTTGGTACAGGTATGGTGGGTGCACCTGCATGTGGCGACGTGATGCGTTTACAGATCCAAGTAAATGACAGTGGCGTAATCGAAGAAGCACGCTTTAAAACTTACGGTTGTGGTTCTGCAATCGCATCAAGTTCTCTTGTAACTGAATGGTTAAAAGGCAAAACTCTTGATGAAGCTCAAGCAATCAAAAATATTGATATTGCGACTGAGTTAGCTCTTCCGCCAGTAAAAGTTCACTGCTCTGTTTTAGCTGAAGATGCGATTAAAGCTGCGATTGAAGATTATCGTAGTAAAAAGTCAAAAGCTTAATTTGTTACCATTATAAACGTTGGAGTTTTCATGATTCATTTAACTGAAAATGCTGCGACTCATATTAGCAATTACCTTAAAAACCGAGGTAAGGGTGAAGGCATTCGCGTTGGTGTGAAAACTTCTGGTTGTTCTGGGTTGGCTTATGTTCTCGAGTTTGTAGATGAAATCGATGAACATGATCAAACTTTCGAACAGTTCGGCGTTAAGGTTTTTGTAGATCCGAAAAGCCTAGTTTATTTAGAAGGCTTAGAAATGGACTATGTTAAAAATGGCCTTAATGAAGGGTTCGAATTTAACAATCCTAATAAAAAGGGTGAATGTGGTTGTGGTGAATCTTTCACTGTTTAATCCTCTCCTTTCCTTTCCTCATTAAAACAGTGTCTATCAAGCACTGTTTTAATGTATTTAATTAATGCGGATCCCATTTCTAATGAATCATTTTGAGTTGTTCAATTTACCTGTGGCACTCGATATCGATTTGGCAAGCTTAAAATCAAATTTCTTGAGTTTGCAGCAACAATATCATCCAGATAAAGCCTCAGATAAAGATCAAGCATTGATCAAATCAAGTGAAATCAATCAAGCTTTTAAAACACTATCACAAGTAGATAGCCGTGCTGCTTACCTTTTAGCTCTTAAGAAGCAAGATCATCATCTTGATCAATCTATTAGTGATTTTGAATTTCTACAATCTGCTTTAGAACTTCGTGAACAACTTGACGAAGCGACAACAACTGAACATTTACGTACTTTAAAGCTAGAAGTACAACAATGGATTGATGGCCTGGTTCGTGAATTCAAAATTGATTACAGTGAAGAAGATTGGGCTGAAGCACGTGATACCGTACGTAAGTTACGTTTCTTTCAACGTGTTTTGAACGATATTGATAAAGCAGAAGATCAACTGTTAGATGAAGAAGACAGCTTTGATTTAGACGATGATTTTTAATTTTGCTTTTTCTACTTTATTTTCAAGGGATTTAACTCATGGCACTTTTGCAAATTGCTGAACCGGGTCAATCCAGTGCCCCACACCAACATCGCATTGCGATTGGTATTGACCTAGGAACAACACACTCACTAGTTGCGACAGTGTTATCAGGCAAACCTAAAGTACTCAATGATGTTCAAAATAGAAGATTACTTCCTTCTATCGTTCATTATGGGGACAGTACAACTCATTATGGTGAAGAAGCCAAACCATTTATCATTGCAGATCCAAAAAATACGATTGTATCTGTTAAACGATTTATGGGGCGCTCAAAAGCAGATATTAAGTTTCAGCATCCATATGAATTAGTAGGCTCAGAAAATGAGATGCCTGCTTTTGAAACACGTGCTGGGCGTAAAACACCTGTAGAAATTTCAGCTGAAATTTTAAAACAATTAAAAGATCGTGCTGAAGACAGTCTACAAAATCCTGTTAATGGTGCTGTGATTACAGTTCCTGCTTACTTTGATGAAGCTCAACGTCAAGCAACTCGTGACGCCGCTCAACTTGCTGGTTTAAATGTATTACGTTTATTAAATGAACCTACAGCTGCCGCAGTTGCTTATGGATTGGATCAAGAAAGTAACTTAGAGACCGACCGTAACTATGTAATTTACGATTTGGGCGGTGGTACTTTTGATGTATCAATCTTGCGTTTTTCACAAGGCGTATTTGAAGTCTTAGCGACAGGTGGTCATACAGCTTTAGGTGGTGATGACTTAGACCGTCTAATTGTGAAATGGGCAAAAAAACAGCTTAATATTGATGTATTAAGTAATGAAGACTATGCCGTATTTATAGTTGCAGCGCGTCAAGCTAAAGAACAATTATCTACTCAAGATTCAGTTGAATTAAAGCTGATTGATACAACTCTTACACTAGATCGCCCTACATTTGAAAGCATTATTCAAGTGGCTCTAGATAAAACCATTAGTGTTTGTAAGCGTGTACTACGTGATGCCAAGCTTGAGTTAACTGACATTCAAAATGTTGTTTTGGTAGGTGGTTCTACCCGTTCTTATGCGGTTCAAAAAGCAGTCCGTGACATTTTTAATCAAGAGCCTCTTTGCACGATCAACCCGGATGAAGTTGTGGCTATTGGTGCCTCGATTACGGCAAATCAGTTAATCGGCAATAGTCAAGATGGTTCACTTCTTTTAGATGTGACTCCTCTTTCTCTTGGGCTAGAAACAATGGGTGGTTTAGTTGAACGCCTAATTTCTCGCAATACCGCTATTCCTGTAGCCCGTCGTCAAGAATTTACAACTTATCAAGACGGTCAAACTGCCATGTTAATTCATGTAGTTCAGGGTGAGCGTGATTTAGTTGAACATTGCCGCTCATTAGGCAGATTTGTGCTTCATGGTATTCCACCAATGACAGCAGGCCAAGCTCGTATTGAGGTCACTTTCCAAGTTGATGCAGATGGTTTACTCACTGTTTCTGCTCGTGAAACAACTTCTGGTGTACAAGCCTATATTGATATTAAACCATCTTATGGTTTATCTGAAGCAGATACGGAACGCTTATTAATTGAAGGTTTTCAACATGCCGAAGAAGACAAAAATCTTCGTCACTTAAAGGAAACCAAAGTTGAAGCAGAACGTGAACTTGAGGCTCTAGAGCAAGCATTAAAAGTAGATGCAGATTTACTTGATGAAAACCAGCGTGAAGCTCTTAACTCTGCAAAAGAATCCTTGAAAACCCAGCTTGAAGGCAGCGATATCCAAGCGATTGAGCAAGCAGTTCAACAGCTTAAAGTACATAGTGATGCGTTTGCAGCACTACGAATGAATCGACATATTGACCATGCCTTAAAAGGCACAAAACTCGACGATTGGTCAAAATCAAACTAAAAGGTATAGGTGATCAATATGCCACGTATTAAAGTACTTCCTCATGCTCAGATTTGTCCCGAAGGCGCAGAATTTGAGGTTGAACAAAATGCAAATCTTTGCCAGAGTCTGCTCAACAAAGGTATCAAAATCGAACATGCTTGTGACATGTCATGCGCATGTACAACTTGCCATGTCATTGTTCGCAAAGGTTTTGATAGCTTAGAAGAAATGAATGATGTTGAAGCCGATCTTTTAGACCGTGCTTGGGGATTAGAGCCAGACTCTCGTCTTTCATGCCAAGTTAAAATCGTAGATGAAGATCTTGAAATCGAGATTCCGAAATACACAATTAACCATGCATCAGAAAATCATTAAAATATAATAGTGAAAAAGCTGCTTCGGCAGCTTTTTTATTGTTGTAATTTATATTTGGTTTTGCTTTTGATCAATATTTATTTGCTTAACTTCGTCTTCAAGTTTAAGCTGAGCCACACCTTGAGTATTAATCAAAGTTTGTTGAACTTTAATGCGCTGAATCATTTTTTCAAGCACTTCAACCAATTCTGGATACTCATAGTTCTGTACTTCTTCTAAGTTCAGGACTAAATGGAAACCTTTATATTCATAATCAAACCATTGCTGATGATCTGACTTGTTCCCTGTATATTTTTCCATGACTTGCCATGTTTTTACTGCACCTTGAATACCTTTTAAATAAATAGGTGTTTTAGGTGCACATAGAAAATCACTTTTAATAAGTTGATAAGTATCATCAGAAATGAGTATCTCATCGATTTCAGCAGCATATTGTAAACGTGCCGCCAAATTTACATCACGACCTACAATCGTATAAGCCATACGGTGTGTTGCCCCGTAGTTCCCAACGTGGCAATAACCCGTACTAATACCCATACGGATATGTAATGCCGAATATCCCATTTTCTTCCAACGTTCGCGCAACAACTTCATTTGCTGACGCATAGCAATTGCCATTTCTACACATGATTTGGCATCTTGCTCAACACCTTGTGAATTCGGATCTCCAAAAAATATGAGAATCGCATCTCCCATAAATTTATCGACAGTCGCCTCGTATTGCTTCGCAATTTCAGTCATATGACTTAAATAGTCATTAAGCAAGAAAGCCAAATCATCTGGAATTAAGGTTTCGGATAACTCAGTAAAACCCTGAATATCAGAAAAGAATACTGTCATTTTCTTACGTTTATATTCAATTTTTGCCTCAGCCTCACCGCGCATAATAGATTGCCATAGCTGTAATGGCGCATAGCGGCTTAACTGATTAGCAAAAGCGATATAACGTGTCATTTGATCATAATAATGCTGACGTTGCTGACTAATTTTTTTGACCCAGCGATGTTGGTAGTAATTTCCAATGGTTATAAACATAACCAGACCAAGCAAAGTAATTACTGTAAGTTCTTGGCTAGTAGCTTCAAAATATGGATGGAAACCGAATAGGAAAAAAGTACTTAAATAAAAAATAATCGCACCAAGTAAGCTCGTTAAGCAAATCACTGCAAACGAAATACGACTATTAATAGCTGAGTAAAATAAAGCAAAAACTGCAATAAATGTTGGAACAAGATTAAGGTGTACTCCCGCAAGAGTAACTGCCACCACAATCGTGTCTATCGCAAAAAAAACACTTTTTTGTGTTTTCTTATCAAATTGATACTGTAACCAATGTTCTAATTTAGAACTGATAAAAAGTAAAAAAAGGAAAAAAGGAGGAATATAGATTTGATAATTAGTATTTGGTGAGGTGAAAGCATAGATCACTAAAATCAATGACAGAATTGAATACCCCATCAAACGATGAAAATATGCAAACTGTTTAGGTTCTCGATCTATAAACCTCTCTAATTGCACCCTATCCTCCACATTTCAATGTAGCCACACTGAGATGTGGCATTACATTGATTTAATCCATGCGCCAATCAAAAGGCATATCACCTTGACCACGTAAAGCAAGCATAAGGGTCTGACGCATGTGAGCTAAAACATCACTTGTGTATGGCACTGCTGGTGTACCCCACACTGGTTTAGGCCAAGCTACGTCATTTTGATAGCGGACAACATGGTGGAAATGTAATTGAGGTACCATATTACCTAGAGCTGCAACATTCATTTTGTCAGCACGAAAAATACGAGCTAACTGGCTAGATAACCAGCTTGATTCACGTAAAAACTGTTCTTGGTCAGCTTGGCTCAATTCGTATAATTCCGTGATTCCTGGTACACGTGGTACTAAAATCAACCAAGGAAATTGCATATCATTCATTAAACGACATGTTGAAAGCGGAAAATCGCCTACAAAAAAAGTATCTTGAGCAAGTTGTGGATGCAAACTAAACATATCTTTTATAAATGACAATAAACAATAATGGCTAATACTATCACATCAGTTTTGATGTGAATATTATTAGTAGCCTGTTTGCTTACAAATAATAATGATTTTATGCACTTATTCATATCTCAAGGTATAAATAGTGCATAACTTTCAATTGTAGCAATACAAATGTCTTACTCAATTATCGTTTATAAAAAAACATATCTCAGACATGTAGTTCACTCATCAATTTTTGTAGTAGATCATTGATAAATTGAATCCGTTTTTCATACTCTTCGAGCTGAACCATTACTTTTAAACGTTGACCACCTTCCATACGATAATAGGTCGGATTTTTTTGCATCAATTGAATAATACTAATCGCCTGAACTGGGGTATCTGGTGAAAATTCAACATGTCCACCCTGAGTATTAATATCAATTTTTGTAATACCTAAATGTTCTGCTTTTAAGCGAATCTGATGCACACTAAACAAGTGTTTAACTGACTGTGGAGGAACACCAAAACGGTCTATCAGTTCCATTCGGATATTATCTAATTTTTCCTGAGTATCGGTACTACTAATACGCTTATAGAATAATAATCTTTGATGAACATCGCCTAAGTAATCATCAGGGATAAGCGCAGGAATATGTAAATTAATTTCAGCAGTTAACGACAATGGTGCATCAAAATTCGGCGTTTTACCTTGTTGAATTGCTTTGGTCGCTTTCTCAAGCATTTCCATATACAAGCTATATCCTATCGCTTGCATTGAACCACTTTGTTGCTCACCCAATAACTCACCAGCACCACGAATTTCTAAATCTTCAGTAGCAAGCATGAAACCTGCACCCAATGTAGAAGCTCGTTGAATTGCATCAAGGCGTTTTTCAGCATCACCTTTCAAATGTTTGATTGAAGGTACCAATAAATAAGCATAAGCCTGATGATGTGAACGACCTACGCGGCCACGTAGTTGGTGTAATTGTGCTAAACCAAGCTTATCTGCACGTTCAATTATGATTGTATTGGCATTTGGAACATCAATACCCGTTTCAATAATAGTTGAACACACCAGTACATTATATTCTTTGTGATAGAACTGCTGCATGACTTGCTCAAGCTCACGTTCACGCATTTGTCCATGTGCCACAGCTACGCGTGCTTCAGGTACAAGAACACGGATATTTTCAGCGGCTCTTTCAATGGTATCTACTTCATTATGCAAGAAGTAAACTTGTCCACCACGTAATAACTCACGCAAAACTGCTTCTTTAATCGAAGCATCTGTATGCTCTTGTACGAAGGTTTTCACTGCTAAACGACGTGCAGGCGGAGTTGCAATAATTGACAAATCACGCATACCAGAGAAAGCCATATTAAGCGTACGAGGAATTGGTGTTGCTGTAAGAGTCAACATATCAACATCGGCACGTAAAGCTTTAATTCGCTCTTTATCACGTACACCAAAGCGATGTTCTTCGTCTACAACCATTAGGCCTAAATCTTTAAACTGAACATTTTCTTGCAATAGCTTATGTGTACCTACCACAATGTCTACTTTACCATCAGCCAAGTCTTCAATATTTTTCACATGAGTTTTGTTTGAACCAAATCGTGATAACACTTCAATACGAACGGGCCAATCAGCAAAACGGTCTTTAAAAGACTCATAATGCTGTTGAGCAAGTAATGTGGTAGGAACTAAAACTGCAACTTGTTTACCATTTTGTACTGCAACAAACGCTGCACGCATGGCCACTTCGGTTTTACCAAAACCTACATCACCACACACCAATCTATCCATTGGTTTTGCTTGCTGCATATCGTGCAGCGTGGCTTCAATTGCATTAGCCTGATCAAGCGTTTCTTCATACGCAAAGCCGCTTGCAAATTGCATATAAAGCGACTGATCTAATTCAAAAGCAAAGCCAGGTTTTGATTGACGACGTGCCTGTATATGTAAAAGTTCGGCTGCAACATCATGAATTTGTTCTAAAGCCTTACGTTTTGCCTTACTCCAAGCATCTGTACCAATTTTATGTAATGGTGCTAAATCTGGATCACCACCACTATAACGGCTAATCAGATGCAAGTTTGTTACTGGGACATAAACTTTAGCATCTTCAGCATAATCGAGTTGCAAGAACTCATAGTCTTGCCCTTCGATAGCAAGTGTAATTAAACCAGCATAACGCCCCACACCATGATCAATATGCACAACAGGAGCACCAATACTAAGCTCAGTTAAGCTTCGAATCAGAAACTCTTCCGAAACTTCCTGTTGTCGCTTACGACGACGCTGTACAACCCGGTGTTCATAAAGCTGATTTTCTGAAATAACTGTTAATTGATCAGTTATAAGTAAGCCACGGTCTAAAGGTGCATTGGTAATCGCAATTGCAAATTGACTGTTTTTGAATTGCTCAAAATTCTCTACATTCGGAATTTCCCCCAAACTTGAACGCAATGCATCTTTTAAACTTTCTCGACGTCCTGCACTTTCCGCAACCAATAGAACAGGATGGTTTGCTTCATCAATATATTTTTTTACAGCTGTAAATGGTTTTTCTTTTTTTGGGTCGACCGGTAATTTAGGTGGTTGCTCAGTTTTAAGGTTAAGTGCACCAGCTTTTTCTTCAATCGTTTCCGCACTCACAAGCATTCGTGGAAACTGATTTAAAGCACTCAACAAATGATTTGGAGAAATAAATAACTCTTCAGGAGCAAGAATAGGTTGATCAATATTATGACGTCGATCTTCATAACGACGCATAACTTCTTTCCAGAAGTTAGTTAAATCGGTATCAACATCATTGGTTGTAATTACAATGCAATTCTTTGGCAAGTACGTTGTAAACATACTTTGCGATTGCATTTGTTCTTTATCAAAAAATAAAGGTAAATAAAACTCAATCCCAGGAGATGCTATACCATCTAAAACATCTTGATAAATTGGATTTTTCTTAGGGTTTGCTGTCGGAAAAAACTCAGAATAACGATCTCTAAAAACTGACCGTGCTTCTTTTAATGGAAACTCTTTAGCTGGTAGAACAGTAAAACTTTTTAGCGTTGTGGTTGTTCTTTGGGTTTCAGGGTCAAAGAATTTTAAAGAATCAATTTCATCATCAAATAGGTCTATGCGGATAGGAGCTTCTTGCCCAGATGCAAAAATATCCATAATACTGCCGCGTACCGCAAATTCGCCATGATCATATACTGTATCTACCAAGTGGTAGCCAGCCTGAACTAATCTTAATTTTTGCTGTTCTAAATCAAATTTTTGTCCCACTCTTATGTCAAAGTGCTTACCTAAAACCCATGAATAAGGTGCAACCCGTTGAGCCAAAGTACTTGCTGAGATGAGTAATACGCCTTGCTGCGGCATATTCGATAAAATCGCAAGACGCTCCGAGACAATATCCTGATGCGGAGATAACCGATCATAAGGCAAAATTTCCCAATCAGGGAAAATTGTCGGTTTTATCCCATAAAACTCAAGTTCACTTTCTAATTGTGCAACATGTTGGTTATTTCGAGCGACTAAAACGAATAAAGAAGAATGCTGAGTCGCAATTTCTTTAAGCAATAAAGCGGCTGATGAACCTAATAATGACCCCACCCAACGCTTTTCACCGGCCTTGAGCTGTTGCAAATTCAATTGAGAGATTTCTTGTTGAAACATGTATATGGCTTTTATGAGCTAAAAAGATATGAGGTTAATAGTAGCATGATGTTTTTATTGAATTGAGTTATTTTTCTGAAATCAAGCTACTACTTTACGATACTTTTTTATAGTTCTTAAAACAAATGTTTGAACTTATTTATCACGTAGAAACATCACATAATATTGGTTCAATATTTGTATGATTGCTTTAAGTTCAAGTAACTTTTCTTGAGTATTACCCAATCTTTCAACATAGCGTTGGCTTGCAATCTCTAAGTCAATTTTTTCATTAATTTGTGGCGTAATTTGAAATAACTTACGTAAATCATCAAAGTTCTGTAATTTACGATTTGAAAAATATTCAAGATGCTCTGACCATTTCTCGTTAATGACAATATTTTTAATTACGGGTCCACGCTCAGAATCAAAACTAAGTTGATTCTCTTGTAAATATTTTTGCTCTGGTGACTCTTTCGAGCCTTGAAAAAGCTGGCTTAACTTTTTAAACATTTCATCACATCATATTAGTTTCAATGTAAATAATGGAGGCCACCTATTCACCTCCATCACTTATGCTTAATTAATTTCTAGCGACTATTCGTCACCCAAATCATCTAGGAAATCTACAGTCGGTACAAAAAATAAAGTACCAGTTTGCGCAGTACTAAAGTCAAGTAAACGGTCAAGATGACCTTGTGCATTACCTAGGAACATATTTTCAAGCATTTGGCGCGTTGTACTAAATTTACGGGAATAGCCAATAAAAAAAGTACCGTATTCATTTTTTGAAGGATTCGAGAAAGGCATATTGGCACGCATAATTTTTAGTTCATTGCCCTCTGCATCATGCGCTTTACTTACCACATTATGAGCTGTTAAAGGCTTTTCATCATCACCGAGTTCAACATCATTAAACTTATTGCGTCCAATCACTTTTTCTTGTTCTGCATCGCTTAAAGCACGCCATTTTTCCATGTCATGGGTATATTTTTGAATAAATGCATAACTTCCCCCGATAAACTCAGGATCTTCACTACCCACTAGCGCCCACTGCGCAGCAATTACAGGTTCAGGGTTTTCTGTTCCATCTACAAAGCCAATAATCGCTCGACCATCGAAATAACGGAAACCATGCACTTCATCGATTGGGTAAGTCACTTTACCCAACTGTTCATTGATTATGCTTCCCAACTCATAGCAAAGAGCTTGTCGATCAGCACGAATATGAAAGAATAAATCACCAGGTGTTGAAACAGCTGTGTACTTTGGGCCTTTTATTTCTTGGAATGTTTCTAATTCTTGAGGCTTTGCTTGCTCTGGAAATAAAACATCCCATGCATTTGAGCTAAAACCGAATGTGGCATTAAATTTACTTTCTGGATAACGATTAGACAAACTTCGAGTTAACGCTGAAAAATTAGCAGCAAAATCTTTTACTTTTTCTACAACAGAATCACCTTGAGCTAACCCCAATACAATAAATAATGCATTTTCTCCAGGATGACTTGTTACTGGCTGAATTCTCATACATTCCATAAAAACAGGCCTTATTTTTACAATTTACAGTAGTAATTTAGCATACTCATTTTTTTATCGTACGATTTCTTATTCTTTTTATGTCTTGAAAGAGACTGAATTTCTCCAATCTCTTTTAAGTTTTTTTAATTTATCTTAACTACCATATTGTTGTTTTAAATATTTTACAATTTGAGCAGATTCAAACATTTTAACCCCTGTATTGGGGTCAACCAAATAAGGTACTTGCATTTTACCTTGCATAATCGGCAACAACTTTTCTCTTTTCCCATCTTTTAAAGGTACATATTTACCCGGTTTTAAGCGAAGAATAGCAGGTCCCATATCTTGCCATCTTTCTTTTGCAACATTATGCAAAATATAAGGAATTTCAAGTTCACATAACAAACCTCTTACTACTCTTGAATATGGGCTTGCTTCAAAACTCCATAGTTCAAGTTTTTGCTCAGGTGCAACTCTATTTACTATTTTTTTATTAATCCAGACTCCACGTGCACCATTCAATAACGTTCCTGCAAATGCCAGATATGGCATTTTTGGATAATTTGAAAATTTCTGAGGTGTTTGTCCTGTCTTTCCATAATGTTTAAATAAGTGATGAATAATATCTTGTGATTCGTATAGCTTATCGCCTGTATTTTCATCAATAAAAAAAGGAAACTGTAATTTACCGCCTATTTGTTTTACAAGTGAACGATACTTTGTTCCCCCTTTAGGGCACGGATAAATTTCAACATCCAAATTCAAAAGTGTAATCACTTCACGAACACGACGACAAAATGGTGAACCCTCAAATTCATAGAGTTTCAACGCTTTAACAGGTTGATTAGGAAATGCTGTACCTGTAACCCCTCTACCACCCTCAGCAATTGCAGATGCTACTGCTTGCAGTACTTTAATTTGATGATTCACCATGTCATGTTCCTTTATATTGTGGAGCTAAACTAATTTTTCCTTAGCAATCACAATTCCATTGTTATCTGCATAAATGAAATCTCCAGATTGAATTGTGACTCCACCAAAATACAAAGGAATATCTACTTCACCAATGCCCTTACGATTACTTTTTTGTGGAATTGCTGCCAATGCATGTACACCTAAATCCAGAGTTGCAAGTGCATCAACATCTCGTACACAGCCGTAAATAATCACGCCATTCCAGTTATTTTTAACTGCCGATTCAGCAATCATATCTCCCATAAGTGCACAGCGCATTGAAGCACCACCGTCCACAACCAACACCTTCCCTGTACCATCTGTTGCTAATAACTCTTTTACACGTGAGTTATCTTCAAAGCACTTTACAGTTACAACCTGTCCGCCAAAGGTTTGACGCTCACCATAACTTTTAAAGAACTTACCATCCATTGAGGGGATGACCACTTGTAAATCTTTTTCTGGGTTATCATCCAATAAATCACATGTCACAAATGGTACTGTAGACACTTTTATTCTCCCTTATCGAGTTTGCTGTATGCTCAGATTATCATATCGCTTAAATGCTTCAATTTGCGCTAGCGCCGCTACGACCATGGTATGAGCCAATTGCTCAGCACTGACGGGTTTATATTTGAATGGTTTATGCCATTTATTTTCAATGAATTTAAATAGGCTTTGTCCTAAATCTTCAATAAAACGCACATCGCTACGTTTACCAATTAATAAAGATGGTTGGAAAATCGATAATTTTTCAATATCTAAACTTTGAATATAGTCTTCGAGTTGTCCTTTTACTTTATTGTAAAAAACTGGTGACTTAGCATTTGCTCCAAGTGCACTCACAATTAAGAAATGAATATGTTTATCTTGGATCAAGTCGGCAAAATGAGCATTTATTTCATAGTCAACAGCATAAAAGGCTTTCTTTGAACCTGCTATTTTTAGAGTTGTACCTAAGCAGCTAAATGCATGAGTATGATCATTTACGTCTTCGTCATTGAGTAATAAAAAATCCTCTATGACTAGTTGAGTAACTTTTTTATATGTATTAAGTAGTTGCGATTCTTTTCTAACAACAACCGTAATTGCTTCAAATTCTGGTGTTTGCTCAAGCTGCTCTACAAGAGCTAAACCAACAAGTCCTGTAGCACCTACTACAATTGCTTTTTTCTTGCTTATAGTCATTTTTTATCCAACCTTCTTTAAGTTTGTTTCAAATTTAACCTTTTCTTACGCTTTTAGCAGCCCCTAAAACCGCTTAAAATGCTCGCAAGGCTTGACTTCACGGTGTTGATTCATCACAATATGGCACTTGTTTACGGGCTGGTGATGGTTACACCAGTTTACTGGATTGACCACAGCCCGCCCAGACCAACTTATTTTCAAGGAGTGCAAG
Organism: Acinetobacter sp. IK23; assembly: GCF_035615275.1. Taxonomy (NCBI): domain Bacteria; kingdom Pseudomonadati; phylum Pseudomonadota; class Gammaproteobacteria; order Moraxellales; family Moraxellaceae; genus Acinetobacter; species Acinetobacter sp. IK23. Next base: position 151,944 of record NZ_JANBNX010000002.1, on the reverse strand, counting down.
AGTGGCAAACTCTGCTCAAGCTAAAAAACGTGCGCGCCAAAACGTTACAGCGCGTAAACACAACGCAAGCTTGCGTTCTATGGTTCGTACTTACATCAAGCGTACTTTAAGTGCAATCGCTGGTGGTGATTATGCAGTTGCTACAGAAGCTTATAAAAAAGCTGTTCCTGTAATCGACCGCATGGCTGATAAAGGCATCATCCACAAAAATAAAGCTGCTCGTCATAAGAGCCGTTTAAATGCTCAAGTTAAAGCGTTAGCTAACTAATTTGAAGCATATAAAAAAAGCCCAATAGGGCTTTTTTTATTATCTATATTTTTTGCTTTTACTGTTCATTATGAAATTTTGATACGTCCAACTCGTAAGCCTTGCCTCTCCAAATCCACCTTAATTTACAGTTGGGAAATTCATCCCCTTCAAACCATACAAACAAACCTTCCATCATTGCAGGCCAATCTGCCTTTTGTATCTGATTATTACCCGAAATTACAGCAACAATCGCAGCAATGATTGTGTCATGACTAACAGCTAAACTTAACCCACTTTTCGTTTTAGGATGAGTCTGATAAATTAGCTCCAACACGTCTAAAACACCCGTAATGGGATGTTTCATACCAGGTAATGCGTTATTCACAAAGCTATTAATAAAACCCAAAGCCCCTTGTTTACGAAAATAAGGAGCAGCCTGTTGAATATCGAGTACAAAGCTTCCCGGTTCTACCAATAGGCCTTGTTCAACAATTTCAATTGTATGCGTATTAGGTTCAGGGCTTACACCATCTGCACCTTCAATCATAAGTGCAGCAGTATCTACACAACGTTGGATTGGACTAGATATACAGTGTTGAATCACACGGTCCGTATTTTTAATTAAATAGCTTCCCCATGCCTGCGCTAGCTCACGCCCTTGAGGAGTAAGTTGCAAATCGTATCCTGCCAAGCCTTGCCCATCGACCAACTCTCTCAGCGAGTGCCGTGTAAAAAGGGTTACAGGGGTTGAAGCATCTGGCAATAAATCAATTGCTTCAAACATGCTTTTAGGCAATAAATCGAGTGCCATTTTATCGTGTCATCTTTTTTCAATACTTAGTCACTATAACATGTCTGGCATAACTCTCAATCCAAAACACCCGATTGAGCCAAAGCTTCAAATGCTATTTTTTTGCTTTGTTGATCACGAAATGCGATAAAGCCCCCGTTTAATACGGTATCACGCTGGTTATATTCAAAGGGTTTACCTTTTAAGGTGAGTAACCCCCCACCTATACTCTCTAATAATCCCTGACCTGAGCTGGTATCCCATTCAGAGGTAGGATGAAATCTAGGGTAAATATCAATTTCACCTTCTAACATCATGCAAAACTTATAAGCACTTCCCGCTTCACGTCGAATTACGGTACGTTTTTTTTCAATCGGTTCAATAAATTTATGATATTTCGGATTTTTACTACTATGGCTTAAACCAATTTGTACAGGTGCTTGTGTTGAATACGACTCTTTTTGATATTGGTACCATTGTTGTTGGCTAAAGCTATATTTAAAAGGCAACTCTTTTAAATAACCCAAATAAACAACCTGTTCACAAGGTACAACGATTACAGAAAAGATAGTTTCGCGCCCTTCAATCAAACTCAAGTTTATCGTGAACTCATCCCGCTCATGTATGAACTCTTTGGTACCATCAAGCGGATCTAACATCCAGCAAGAAAACCAATCATGACGAGCGCTATAGTCACTTTCTTCTGATAAGACAGGTAAATCTGGTGTAATTTCCGCAAGTTGTTTTAATAAAAATTGATTTACCTTTAAATCTGCTTGAGTCACAGGTGAATCATCATGTTTTTCTTGAATATTAAACTCATATCCAGCTGAATAGTTCTGATATTCTTGTAATAAAATCTGACTAGCCTCTTCCAAGATTGGTAGCAGCTGTTCAATTAAGGCATCATTGGGGCATGTTGTTGTTATAAACATAAATAAACTCTATTTTCTTTCCTTTTCATTATAAGTGAATTATGACAAATTCAGTATTCAACAAGAGTCTAGTATCCTTAAAAATACATTCTTTTTAATTGAATCATTACAATTTTTTCATAAGCTTTGCTTTAAATCTTAAATTGGTAAAGTACTTATATTCAAAAGAAAACAATATTAATTTTTGTATATAAATACTATTGTAACTTATGAAAAATAAACAACTTAACATAAATTCAAACATTTCATTTTCAAGCATTTCTTGTTATGTTCAATAGCACAATAACAAAACGGAAGACTAAAATATGATGCTATATGGATATCACTTCTCAACAATTGAAAATAACTGGGAAGACTTAACCCCATTAAACGAGTTTTTACAAACATTTGCAGATGATGATGGTGATGTGTCTCAAAGAGACAAAGAATCACTTAAAGAAATTATTGCTAAGTCAGATACTGCTTTAGCTTTGGCTAAAGAAATGGGTTGGGACGGTAGCTATACAGGTTGCCCTTATTTATTTTGGTTACCAAGTAAAAATACGCAATCATTTGAATATGGCTTTGTTTTTAAACAAACCTCAGATAACTCAACTTTTGTAATTTCACCAATTGAATTGGCTTATCTAGCACATGATGATCAGGTACAAACTTTAAGTAAGAATATTGACTAACTATAAAGGGTTATTGACTTAACAATTAAGGCAATAACCTAGCCCCACTATTGCTATTCAAACATACTTAGTTGAGGTGTAGGTTTTACAATTTTCTCTTTGGGAACATGTAAACATTCAAACTCCTCAATAGGAAAACCTTCAATAAAGCTTGAAATATCTGGTGTTTCTAAACTTAACCATTCCTCTAGACGATCATGCGGAATCACAATGACTGATCGTTTGACATCGCCCGGTTCGTGAAAGTCTTTCATCATAGGATGATCAATCGCGTCCATGGTTAACATACTTGCAGAACGGATAATGGTTTCATTCATTTTGCAAATTTCATAAATTGCTGCAATGAAAAAAGCCTGCCCATCTTTACGGCGTACAGCCCATCGTTCAGGTTTATCATTTATATATTTACTTTCATAAAACTCGGTTACAGGGATCACACCAAACTTACATTTAAGAGCAGCTTCTTGAAAACTCGGTTTTTGGAAAATTGTTTCGTGACGCGCATTATAAGTATGTTTTGCTATGTTTGTATCTTCCGCCCATTTGGGAACTAATCCAAACATGACTTCACGCCATTCAAGACCTTGTGGTGATTTGAATAATAGCGGCGTTGTGCCAGCAGGATAAACCTCATCGGCATAGCTAAAGCCGACCACAGGCAACTGAAGTTGCTGTAATTGGGCAAGCGTTAAAGGTTTAAAGTTGGCACACATAGCAAGAATAAAACACTGTACTTTTACTTCTCTTATTTTATAAGCATTTACCACATAAACCAAATGAAAAGGCACTCGAAAGTGCCCTTAACGACATAACTTTACGCTTATGAAACGTGTTGAATGCCTTGTGGAATCGCCTGCAATAATCGCTTAGTGTAGTCATGTTGAGGATGTGCATAGAGCTCGTCTGAGTTAGCGATTTCAACAACCTCCCCATGATTCATGACCATGACTTGATCCGAGATATATTTCACAACCGATAAATCATGTGAAATAAAGATATAACTTAGTCCGAACTCATCTTGTAAGTCCTGTAATAAGTTAAGTACTTGTGCCTGAACTGAAACATCGAGTGCCGAAACAGACTCATCACAAATTAAAATTTCAGGCTTTAGCGTTAAACAACGTGCAATAGCAATACGTTGACGTTGCCCACCCGAGAACTCATGTGGGTATCGATAATAAGCTTGTTCAGGTAAATTCACTCGTTCAAGTAACCCAAGTGCAATTTGTTTACGCTCCGCATCATCTTTACCAATATTATGAATTTGCATAGGCTCTAATAAAATCTGCCCGATGGTAAAGCGTGGGTTAAGCGAAGCATATGGGTTCTGAAAGATAATCTGAATCTTTCTTTGATATTTAGCAAACTCTTTTTCAGTTAACGAAAGAATATCTTTACCCTCAATGAAAGCTTCACCACCTGTTGCTTCATGTAAACGCATGAGCAAAAGTCCCACAGTAGTTTTGCCTGAGCCAGACTCTCCCACTAAACCAAGCGTTTTCCCTTTTGCCAGTTTGAAAGAAACACCTTTTACTGCTTGAAATTCTTCTTTTCCAAATAACCCTTTACGGCTATAAAAGCTTTTTTTCAAATCCTTTACTTCTAAGACGATTTGCTCATCGCCATTTAAACCGCGTTTACGCTGTGGAATTTCTGAAACATCAAAGCTTTGTTCGACCAATACATTGTCTTCTTGACGCATAAAGTCGCTAGTCACAGGCAAACGATAAGGTCGCTGTGACATTTGAGGACGACAGTAAAGTAAGGCACGGGTATATACATCTTTAGGTTGCTCTAGAACTTGTTCTGCAAGACCTTGCTCTCTAATTTCACCATGACGCATCACAATAACTTGATCTGCAATTTCACCCACCAAAGCCAAATCATGCGTAATAAAAAGCATCGACATTTGACGGCGCTGGCGCAATGATTCAAGCAGATCAATAATTTGTTTTTGAATGGTGACATCAAGTGCCGTAGTCGGTTCATCGGCTATCAGTAACTTAGGTTCACAAGCAATCGCCATTGCAATCATGACACGTTGCTGTTGACCACCAGACAGCTGGTTAGGATAAGCATCAATTTTCGTTTCTGGTGAAGGTATCCCGACCTCTTTGAGTAACTCTAAAACACGTTGACGGGCCTGTTTACGACTCATACCCATGTGTAAACACAACACTTCTGCGATTTGATTACCTACCGTAAAAACGGGATTTAATGATGACATGGGTTCCTGAAAAATCATGGCAATATCTTTACCACAGATTTTTCGCATATCTTTACGGGATAAGCTGAGTAAGTCTTGACCTTCAAAAGCAATCTTACTTTTTTCGTCAATTTTACTTTGACCTACAGGTAGTAAGCCCATAGTTGCCAAAGAAGTAACTGACTTGCCGCTACCCGACTCACCAACTAAAGCGACAGTGGTATTTGCTGGAATATCAAAGGAAACTCCTTTAACAGTTTCGATATACTGCTTGTCTTCACCTTTAAAGCTTACACGTAAGTTTTCAATGTGGAGTAATGGGACACTTTTTTGTTGTTCTGACATTAGGTTTTCCTCTTATTTTAGTTTTGGATCTAATGCATCACGCAGTGCATCAGTAAACATTGAAAATGCCGTAACTAAAACAGCCATTGCGACAGAGGCTGCGACAAGCTGCCACCATTTTCCTAAAAGAAGTTCACTTTGCGCTTCATTTAACATACTTCCCCAAGACACTACGCCGACAGGTACACCGAAGCCTAAGAAGCTCAAAATAACTTCAGATTTAATAAAAGAAACCACCAAAATTGACATTTGAACCAAAGCAATATGGCTGACATTAGGAAAAATATGAATGAACATACGGCGGAAATGTCCAACACCAATTGCCTTGGCAGCCAGAACATATTCACGTGAGGTATGTTTCATATACTCAGCACGAATTAAACGGTAAACACCTGTCCAGCCCGTTAAACCTAAAATTAGAACAATAGATAAAATGCCCTTTTGTTGCAGTACGGCAGCTATCGCAAGTACTAATAATAAATATGGAATGGAAGTAAAAATGTTATAAAACCAGTTAAGGATGTCATCTACCCAACCACCAAAGTACCCTGAAATCGCCCCTAGCAGTGTGCCTAAGGTTACTGCGAGCAATGCTGAAACTAGCCCTACAATAATTGAAGTTTCAGCACCTTTAATGGTTTTTTTAAGAACATCTTGCCCCCATTTGTCGGCCCCAAATATAAGCGTACTTTTTAGTTCAGTTTGCTGATCGAGTAAGTGTCCACCTAGTTGCTGATCAATTGCTTTCATATCATCAGCTAGCGGGTCAACTACACCATAATAATCAATTGCACTTCCAGAGCTCTTTTCTTGTTTAATTTCAGCCTTGAGTTGGTGAATGACATCTTTTAAAGGATCGACTGGATTTTCCGGTAATTCCTCATCTACAGCAACTGTCTTTTGCAAAGCTTCATTTGTTTTATCTGCACCTATAAATGTAGGAGGTGCATAACTTACAGCAACTTCTTTATTCCAGTCCGATGCAATCACTCCCGTAAATGATAGTAGTAATACGACCAGATAGAACAGCACAACAATGAGTGATGCAATTGCAATTTTGTCAGCCCGAAGGCGACGCATTGCAAGCCGCCATAAACCCGCTGAAGCAGGCGTTGTCTGGGTTTGTAATTTTCTTTTTGATAAAACACTTAGCATAACCCACCTACTTCAACTGTACACGTGGATCAACCACTTTGTAGACTAAATCGGCAATCAAGTTAAAAATCATGGTTGCAGCTGCAATGTAGACTGTAATTGCTTTAATCACAGGAAAATCACTTCGCTCAACTGCGATAATTACTTCTCGACCAATACCGGGAATACCAAAAAAACGTTCAATTAAAAATGCACCTATGAGCAACGCAGGCAAAGTCGCCATCACATCGGTAATAATAGGAATTGAGGCATTACGTAAAACATGTACACCTAAAATTCGGCTTTCACCTACACCTTTAGCACGTGCCGTTCTAACATAATCTTGGTTAATCTCATCAAGCACAAAACTACGGTATAATCTTAAAGTAGGTGCAATACTCACCACCAACATAATTAAAATTGGAAGTAAGGCGAACTTAAATAAATTATCGGTAAAATTATCGCTCCAGCCCTGCACTGGGAACCAACTTAACTGATAAGCCAGAACATATTGAAAAACAATAATATAAACCAAGATACTAATCGACATCCCAATGGTACATAACATCATGACCATACGATCTGTTAAAGAACCACGTACAGCCGACACAGCCAATGCCAAGCCAATTGAGATAACGGTTTGTAAAATAGTGAGTGGAATCAAAAGCGTTAGTGAAGGCCCCAAGCGGGTTAAAATAATTTGTGAAACCGGTTCTCCCGTACTCCAACTTGCGCCATAGTCAAAAGTGAGAATCTGCTTAATAAAAATCCAGAGCTGAACGTAATAAGGCTGGTCTACTCCTAGCTGTTTACGAATGTTTTCAATCTGCTCAGGATTAGACATCTTACCTGCCAAAATATAAGCTGGATCTCCACCTACCCAGTTAAAAAGAATAAAGATAAACAGTACTACTCCCAACATGGTTGGAATCATCTGCCATAACCGCCGAATAACATATGCCAGCATAGTGATAATTCCTTATTTAACCCGTTGTCCGGTAATTTCATTAAAGAATGCTTTATTGTCAGGATCACGACCAAGGAAATCTTTAACCAACTCAGCTGCCGGTTTTTGGCTACCCTGCGATAAAATCGTCTGACGGTAACGTTGCCCGACTTGTGGGTTATTTAGGTTGTCACCATAAGCAGAAAGCATATCGAGAGCTAAAACCTCAGACCACATATAACCGTAATAACCCGCTTGATATCCACCCATTAAGTGTCCAAACTGTCCAGGAAACTCTGTTGTTGGTACATATCCCAAGGCCGTAGCTGCTTCCATTTTTTGCCAAGTTTCTAAAGGTTTTACTTTTAAGGCATCAGCCGTATGAAGTGCCATATCGTACTGTGCATAAAGCGTTTGACGTGCATAACGTAAACCGCGCCCATAGTTATGTACTGCTTTTAAACGGGCAATTAATTCATCATCAACTCGTGGACATGCTGGATCACAATAATCAGCTACTTTAGACAAAGTTTCCTTACGGCGTGCCCACTCTTCATACATTTGAGACGGCGCTTCTACAAAATCACGCTCTACAGAAGTTCCAGACTGACTTGCATAACGGGTATTAGATAAAATGCCATGTAAGGCATGACCAAATTCATGAACAAAAGTTTCTAACTCGTCACTATTTAAACCTTTACGGTTAAAGTTTGTGACAAGTACTGACACGGGTAAGCGGTTAGTTAAAGTGCTACCACCATATACTCCCCAAACGGCAGCATGACCATATTTCCCTTCGCGAGGGAATTTATCCATATATAGAGCACCGAGAAGCTTTCCTGTCTTTTTATCGACTACATCGTAATACTCAACTTCGCTTTGCCATGCTTTAACTTTGACAGGTTTAAAATAAATACCATAAAGGTCAGATGAAATTGCAAATAACCATTTTTGTGCCGCTAAAGTCGGGAAATAATCACGAAGCTTTTCCTGATCAATTTGATATTTGCTCTTACGAAGTTTCTCACTCCAGTAAGCTTCACTCCAACGCGTTATCTCGGTTTTATCTAATGATGTTTTTAAAGTTTGTGCTTTAAATGCTCGGAGCTCTTCTACTTCTTTGCGCTCAAGTGGTGCAACCGTTTTTTGTACTTCTGCCAAAAACTGATTTACAGCTTCAGGCGTTTTTGCCATACGCTCCTTTAACGCCCAATCTGCATAACTTGCTTTTCCAAATAACTGCGCCAGTTCATAACGTAAATCTATTGCCTGTTTGAGTAATTTTAAGTTTTGTTCAGTACCACGTCGTGTAAAGGCGATTTGGTATCTTTTTCGGGCATCATCATTATCCGCGAGTTCCATAAATGGGCGATATTCAGGATACTCAAAACCTAATAGATAGTTACCATTGGCATTTTTCTTTAACCCTGAAATATAACTTTCCGGCAGACCTTTCATCTCTTCAGGCGTAAATTCAAGTTTTTCAGGGTTATCACGAATATTTCGGCTATATTCTTGTTCGAGTTTAGTCAATTCATCAAGAATCGCTTTCATTCTTGCACGTTTAGCTGGTTCTAATTGAACCCCTGTGTCCTCAAACTGATCCAAAATATCCTGACGGTATTTTTTATCTATCGGATCAGTCGCTTTTGTATTTTTAATTACATTATATAATTTTGAGTTTTGAAATATATCGGTATGTAACTGATTAATTTTGATTTCACAGTCTTCTGCTGCTTTACGTAATTTTGCATCTGGATCTACATTACTATATAAACCGACAGGTCCTGAAAAATCTTCAAGGTGAGCAAAAATTTTGTCCCACTTTGCTAATATCGGAGCGGCGGTAGCATCAGTTTTAACAGGTGTTTGTTCGAAATTTGAAATCTCTTGCTGGATTTTTTTTAAATTAGAATCGCACCATGTGGGAAGTTGCTCTGCTTTAAGTAATGGTAACGTCGCACGTGTCGTCTCTGCCGATGCAAACTGACTTATACCTATCGTCAACATACATAAACTAGTCATTTTCAGTGTGTTATTTTTCATCGTATCTCCAATTTTTTTCATTTAATGATTAGATTTCGTATTTGTATCAATATCGAAGTACATCCATTCAGCATGTAAAATCGGATGCTTCTTATATCCAATGATTCGTGGTTGAGCCAACATATTTCTATAACGTGCGTACAACACTTGCACTGGCATATACACTTCTAACAAACGTGTCATTTTTCGATAAATCACATCTCGTTCTGGGCCAGGCTTAACCTGCTGAGACTGACGATATAATTGATCAAACTCTGGTATTGAACCGCAAGACCAGTTGGTCATATGAGTGTTCGGGCCATAAAAATTCTGCATAAAATTATCCCCATCTGGATAATCGGCAATCCATGCAGAGGAACCAAACATTCCATCACACTGTTTTTGCGCCCGAATGAGATCTGAAAAGAGCATTGGTTTGTAAACCATACGAATATTCAAACTGTCAAAGTTCTTTTTCCAAAGCTCAGCGCTTTGCTGACCAATACTGTCATTGCGCGCCATATATTCAATAACAAGGGGCTTACCATTTGGTTGTGTCCGCCAACCTGATGCATCTTTTTTATAGTTATATTTATCTAATAATAAATTTGCTGCTTTGACCGAATATGGGGTACTGCTTCTATATTGAGGTTCAGCCCCTACTACACCTGGTGGAACTGGAAAATGTAGACGCTCAGCATCACTATTACGTACTAATTTAATTTCTTGATCTATTGAACGAGACATTGCTATTGCACGGCGTAAAGCGATTTTTTCTTTGCTCATTCCTCCAACAACAGGATTCTTAAGATTCCAATAGTTATAACTAATTTCCGGATCAACAATACGAGATAAATGCACCCCCTCTTTTGCAAGCTCAGTACTTAATTTACCGTCTTTAATCGCTTTCGAGACTAATTGCCCTTCAAGTTGAATGATATCAACTTCACCACGCTGAAATGCTAACCATCGTGACTGGTTTTCTTCCATTACCTGAATATCAATTGTGCCGATTTGAGGCATTTGTTTACCTTTAAGGCGTTTTACAATTGCTTGGTCCTCAGCACTACTGGCTACAAAGTTCCAAGTAAAACCGCGATAATCAGGATTCGCTTTTAAAACAATACGCGAAGCAGGCACCCACTTACTGAGCATATAAGGTCCTGTCCCTACTGGATGCCCCATAACAAAGCCAGATTTATCTTTATATTTTTCGATAACTTCACGTGCTACAGCCCCTGTAGGGTCATGTGCTAGTAATAAAGGAAAGTTATAATCAGGCTTCACCAACCGAATAACCAAAGTGTACTTATCAGGTGTTTGTAAACCGCTCACACTTTGATCGTAGTTAAACTTTCCTGTTTTACTGGCTGATTGTACTAACGCATCCATACCTTCAATTTTGTTCTCCAACAACCAGCTATTTGGCGAACGTAAATTTGGGTCCAATAAACGCTTAAAAGAGTACGCATAATCGTAAGCCGTTAACTCTCTAGGTTTGCCTTTAAAAACAGGGTCTGGCGTAAAATAAATACCTTTTTTAAGGTGAATAGTATAAGTCAGACCATCTGCACTCACTTCTGGCATAGCGGTTGCGATTTGGGGAATAAGCTTTGCTGGCCTTGCTAAATAGTCATAGGTATATAAAGTTTCAAATATCGACGTGGTTACATGTGCCGAATATAAGTCATGGATATACGCTGGGTCGAAACCTGTTTCAGCAGTGGGGAACGTATAATGGAGAACTTTATTTGGATCGGCTGGGCTTTTTGCAAAAATAGTCGTGGTACCCGTTATTGCCATACTGGCAAATAATAGACCTACACTACAATGCTTGAGCTTTTGTTTTAAATTTTCAGTCATGATGATCTTTATCTAAATTTATTTTTTAATAGGGGTAATATCAAGATATTGCCAGTTTGTATTCATCATAGGGTGAGGTTTAAAACCCTGAACTTGTGGGCGTATCAACCAATTACGAATTCGAGTTACATGAATAATCCAAGGATTATCAGCTTCTATCTGGCGATTAAGCTTTTCATAATATGGTAGACGTTGTTGCGGTGGTAAATGAATGGCCTGAGTGTAAAGAGCATCATATGTTTTAGACTGATAACACGCATGGTTCCCTTGCCCAGCATTTGGTCCATATAGTAATTGTGCAAAATTATCTCCTTCGGGATAGTCAGCAATCCATGCCCCACTCCACATCATATATTTACATTGAGTTGCGGCTTTTAAGTTATCTGCAAAATTACTTACTTTAAAATCAGCACGAATGCCAATCACATCTAGATTTTTTTTCCAGAGCTCTGAATGAATAACGGATGCTGAGCTATTTTCATTGTTAATTTTTAAAACTAAAGGCTTGCCATTTGGTAAGGTCCGATAGCCATCGGCCCCTTTTTTATAACCATAATAATCAAGTAATTTATTTGCTAGAACTGGATTGTACCCAACACTACTTTTATATTTTGGGTTATATCCATTTACACCTTCAGGTATAAACATTTCCGCTCTGACAGCCTGACCTTTATATGCCTGTTTTATGCTTTCTTTTTGATCATAAGCTAAAGTAATTGCTCGACGAAGCGCTATTTTTTCAGGACTAAAACCACCAATGACAGGGTCTCGCATATTCATCATGGTATAAGTAATTTCAGGTTCTTTATATGGGAAATGTTTAATGCCTCTTTTCTGAAAAGAAGCTTTAAGTTGATTGCCATCTAAAGCTTGCGGAACTGCATCTGCTGTAAGTCTATCAAAATCTAATTGACCAGACTGGAAAGCTAACCATCTTGATTGTTGTTCTTCAATGATACTGACCACCACCTTGCCAACTTGCGGCATTTTCTTTCCAGACATTTCCTTAACAAGTTGGTTATCCCAAGGCGTTCCTGTTGACTTAAAATTCCAGACAAAACCACGATAATCAGGATTGGCAACCAACTCGACCTTACTTCTTGGAACATATTTACTTAACATGTACGGTCCAGTACCTACTGGATGCATACCGATACGGTCACCATAATAATCAACAACCTCTTTGGCAACGCCGCTAAATGTAATATAGGCAAGAATATAAGGAAAATTAAAGTCTTGGCGAGTTAAAGTAAATTGTAGAGTATAGCGATCAGTCGCTTTAAGCCCTGCAATTGGCGCAGCATAATCAAATTTTCCTGCTTTTTTTGCTTGAGCTATCACTGCATCGGCACCCACCAATTTTCCATCCAGAAAAGAAACGGAAGGCGCTCTGTTTTTAGGGTCTAAAATACGTTTAATTGCATAGACATAGTCTTCAGCTACCAACTCGCGGCGTTTACCTTTAAATGCGGGATCATCTGTAAAATAAATACCTGGCTTAATTTTAAATATATAAACTTTACCGTCTTGTTCAACCTTAGGCATGCTTTCAGCCGTATAAGGAACCAGTTGTACTGGACGTGCCAAATAATCATATTTAAGTAGAGGTTCAAAAATAGCTTCTGCAATACTTGCACTATAAAAATTAGTGGTTTTAACCATGTCAAAACCATCATCTGGTGCTTCATAGGCAACATGCAAAATCTTGTTGGGTTGTGCTGGCGTAATTGCGTAAGCACATGGAACTGATGTAATAGCCAAACTTAAAATGGCGAGCTTAAAAAATTTTAATTTCAAGTTCATATCCACATAACTAATTTTTTTAAAAGACATTAACCTTTTGAGTAACATCTAAACCTGCATAAGAAAAGTTCTTTTTCAGCAGATAGGCCTATTTGGGATTTGTAATTTACTTTCCTTTATCATCATTTTTATTTGATCAAATGGAAAAAATAAACTTAAGCACCCAGTGTTTGTAACTACTGAATATAAAGCGAATTTCATGCCATCTATTGGCAATCATCATAAAATATTTGAGATTATAAGAAATTCATATTTTTATTAGGTACTTAAATTCATTTGAACTATATAAATAAAAGTCACTTTTTGCCAAATATTATATTTGCATAAGTTAATCATTGAACACCTTAAATGCACAATAAAAACACACAAATGTATCATTATGAATCACAAAAAAGCATGCATACAAAATTACTAATTTCAACTTAATATACTAATATTATTAAAAATATTAGAAATAAATAATGATTAAAAACAGTATAACATTACATACAAGAAAGTTCTAAAACAGCACATTTTTCTGTATTAAGCATGTGAAGAATCTAGCAATGTATATTTTTTATACAAATTTATTTGGAACTTTTAGCCACCATTAAAAAAATTACCAAATGGAAAACTTTTTATCCCTATAAAAAATCAAAAGCACTGTTCGCAACCATAATAAAATCAATATTTATCAATATTTTGCATAAACTAAAAAAAGAAAAATATATAGTTGGCACTTGCTTTGCTTAAAAACTTTCCAGCAATATCGCTAACTACAACAAAAAGGGATCAAATCCACGATGAAAAAAAAATACAATGTTCGATCTCAGGTAACCCCCAAGATCGGCAAGACAATACTTAAATTAAGTACCCTTAGTTTAAGCATGATGTGTCTTACCATGGCACAAGCAGCAGAAACAGAACAATCAAGCAATGATGATAAACCTGCAAAAGTCGTAAAAGTTGCTGTTACAGGTTCTTCGATCAAAGGTGTTGCAGCACAAAGTGCTTCTCCTATTACCATTATTAAAGGCGAAGATCTCGCTAATGCTGGCGTTACTACAGTTGAAGAAGCATTAAACCGTGTAAGTTCCAATCAGGCAGGTTTTTCAACTGACCAAAATGTGGGTGCTAGTAATACTGATGGTTCTACCGCTAACCTTCGGGGTTTAGGTAGCGATAAAACACTCGTTTTACTGAATGGACGACGCCTCGCAGCGAACCCTTTTGGTACTTCCACCGTAAACCTAAATATTATTCCTTTGGCAATGATTGACCGTATTGAGATTTTACGTGATGGTGCATCGGCTGTGTACGGAGCCGATGCTGTTGCGGGGGTTATCAACTTCATTACAAAAAAAACATATAAAGGAGTTGGCATTAGTGCAGGCTTACTACAACCAGAACAAAGTGGTGGTGACAAACAAGATGTTTCTATTTTTGGTGGCTACGGAGACTTAGATGAAGATGGTTTTAATATTTTTGGTGTCGTAGATTATCGTCGTACTAACGGCATTATGGCAAAAGACCGAACAATTTCAAAACGTGGAGATGTATTACCGGAACTTGGGCTAGATGGCCGCTCTGCTAACTCTTTTACTGCAAATTTTTATGATCCTGTCTCTGGAGTTTCAGGAAATCCATATGCTCAAAATGGGCAATGTCTTGGAGGAACATCTGAATCAGCTGAGGACGGCTTTTGTTATACAAATACTCGTTCTTTAATCGGGATTAAACCAGATTTGGAAAATGTATCTGTGTTAGGACGTGGTACATTTAAAATTAATGATAATTTAAATGCTATTGGTGAATATATTTATTCGCGCAGTGAAGTTGTCACTTCCGTTGCTCCAGATCCTTATAGCCGTAGTAATCTTGCGACTCGTGTTACTATCCCGAGTGACAGCCCATATTATCCAGGAAATGGTATTGTTCCTAATGTTGAAGGATTAAGTGGCTCACCACTTGAACTTTATTTGCGTTCCCAAGCAGGAAATCGTATAGCTAAATCTATTAACCAATCTCATCGTCTTTTTGCTGGTTTAGAAGGTGAAGTGTGGGGTTGGGATTTAAACACTGGTATAACATATGCAAAAAGTGAAGCATCTGATAATTTCGTTAATGGGCAATTAAGCAAATCTAAATTACAAGATGCTTTAAATAACGGAACATTGAACCCATTTGGTGAAAGTAGTGATCCAGATATCTGGAATACTTTATCAATTAAAGGCAAATACAATGAGGCAACTTTAGAATCTACTACTGCAGATTTCAGTATCAGCCGTCCTATTTTCAGTTTACCTGCTGGTCAGGTTGGTTTTGCTTTAGGAGGAAGTTTTACAAATCAAGATTGGAAGCAACACATTAATGCAGATTTAGTCCGTCAAGCTCCTAGTAGTGGTACAGACCCTGATAAACCCGATAATTCTGGTGACCGTGATATTACATCTGCATTTGCAGAATTACAAATACCTATAACTAAAACAATTGAGGCACAACTTGCGGCTCGTTATGACAACTATAGCGACTTTGGTGACACCTTTAATCCTAAATTCGCGATCCGTTGGGAACCATTAAAACAACTCATGTTCCGTACCTCATATAGCACAGGTTTCCGTGCACCAAGCCTATATGAGATTAATGCGGCTCAAAGCAAAACTTATACTGGCGCAAGATATAATGATCCACTTTACTGCCCAGGCGGTGAGGTTGTAGAAGGGAAAAATAAAAACGATTTTTGTAATAGACAATTTATGAAATTACAAGGTGGCTCACAAGATTTACAGCCAGAAGAATCAAAATCATTTACTGCGGGCTTTGTTTTTGAACCAATCAAAAACTTAGTACTTACCGTTGACTATTTCAATATTAAAATTGATGACCTAATTGCTCAAGTAGGCGAAGCTACAATCTTTGGCGAACCTGAAAAATACTCATCTCTTTTTGTAAGAAATTCTGATGGTACTATCGATTATGTAAAAACTAATTTATTCAACTCGGGTGGTATGAAAACAGAAGGTTTTGATATTAGTCTAAACTATTTAACTCCAATGACATCCACAGGCCGATTTGGCTTTGGAATTGATGGAACTTACGTATCCAAATTAGATTACCGTGACTCAAAAGCTGAACCATGGACTGGTCGGGTTGGCCTATATGAAGACCCAGCCGTTGTACGCTGGAAGCACACAGCTAATATTAACTGGGCATATGAAAATTGGAGATTAGTTTTCGAACAACAATTTATACGTGGTTATGATGATCAAAATCAGATAGGTGAAGAACAATACGATCATCACAAAGTTAGTGATTATACGCTTTACAATATTTCTGGGACATATAAAGGCTTTAAGAATCTTGAGCTAACAGCCGGTATTAAAAATATTTTTGATGAAGACCCATCTGCTTCAAATGTTTTAGATAATTTCCAATATGGATATGACCCTCGGTATGGTGACCCAACAGGACGTACATACTACTTACGTGGTACTTACAAGTTCTAACTGGTTATTTTGTAAACACGAGTTTACAGCTCGTGTTTGCAGAACAAATACTCATTCTTAGCCAAACAGTCATTTTAAAAATTGTTTGTCTACAGTTTCAGGAGTAACTATGGGCATGACTTTTACAGACATAGAAAATAAATCTGCCAAACGCCTAATTGGTATTGCTGCAGTCATTTTTCTGCATCTTCTTGTTGCCTATATTCTGATGTCAGGTTTAGCAAACAATATTCAAAAACCAGCGGAAAAACCTGTGGAATTACAAATTATTCAGGATATTAAGCCGCCTCCTCCACCAAAGCCGGAAGAGCCGAAACCAAAGGAAAAACCACCTGAACCACCAAAAATGGTAGAAAAAGTTGCCAAGGTTCCAGAGCCTCCTAAACAGGTTGAGAAAGTTGTGACTCCTGTGCAAAAAAACACTCCAATAGCTCAACCAACTAAAGTTGCGACTCCTGCTCCAGCAGCACCGGCTGCACCTAGTGCACCATCACTAAGTCCAGTTGCGGCACCTGCTCCAGCTGCGGCTGCTCCAGCACCTAAACCAGCTGGCGTAACTCGTGGTGTTTCAGAAGGTTCCGCAGGTTGTGAAAAACCAGAGTATCCACGTGAAGCACTGATGAATGAAGAACAAGGTACGGTGCGCATACGTGTTTTAGTTGATACGAGTGGCAAAGTGATTGATGCGAAGGTGAAAAAATCGAGTGGCAGCAAAACCTTAGATAAAGCAGCAACTAAAGCTTACAGCCTATGTACATTCAAACCAGCAATGAAAGATGGTGTGCCTCAGCAGGACTGGTATGAAATTGAATATCCTTTCGTAATTGAATGAACAAATTGAATTAATCAGAAATTAAAAATATTGGAGAAAATATGATGAAAAAATCAACTCAAGCGCTAGTACGTTTCACTTCTGCAAGCCTAATCGCAGCTTGCTCACTGCTCCCATTAAGTACAGCTTTTGCAGAAGAAACGAGCAATACTCCTGTTGCAACCGCAACGACTGAAGCAACCTCAAACTCAAGCACACCGACTCCACCGCCAAAGCCTGCAACGAGTGAAACCATTAAAAACCCTTATGGTTTAGAAGCACTTTGGCGTGAAGGTGATTTAGTTGCAAAATCAACCCTATTCATATTAGTACTTATGTCTATCGGTACATGGTACATCATCGTTTCTAAACTATTACAACAAGGAAAAGTTAAACGACAAGGAAAAGAAGCTGAAAGACATTTCTGGGAAGCTACTTCTCTTGATAATGCTGCTGAAGGTTTAGAACAAAGTAGCGCTTATCGATTTATTGCAGAAAAAGGAATTAACTCAACTAAGTCACACGGCGGTTCTTTACTTGAACGCATTGACTTCAATACTTGGGTAAGCATTTCAATACAACGTTCAATTGAAAAAGTACAAAACCACTTAAGTGGAGGTTTAGCCTTTTTAGCAACGGTTGGATCTACAGCCCCTTTCGTAGGTCTATTCGGAACAGTATGGGGAATCTATCACGCGTTAACAGCTATCGGGATTTCAGGACAGGCATCTATTGATAAAGTTGCAGGCCCAGTTGGTGAAGCACTGATTATGACAGCTATTGGTCTGGCAGTCGCAGTACCAGCGGTGCTTGGTTATAACTGGTTGACTCGTCGCAATAAAGCAGTGATGGAAAACGTACGTTCATTTGGTTCAGATTTACATGCAGTTTTATTAAGCGGAGAAATTAATACTAATAATTCAGTTAATCGCAGCATTAAATAATCAGGAGCAAACATTATGGGTATGAGTGTTGGTTCTGAAGATGAAGACGAAATGATTGGAACAATTAACACGACTCCTCTGGTGGACGTCATGTTGGTTTTACTTATTATTTTCCTAATTACCATTCCAGTAGTTACACATACAGTACCTGTGAAACTACCTGAAGAAAAAAATACGCCGTACGCAACTACGCCTGAAAATATTCAACTCTCAGTCAATAAGAAAGGAGATATTTTCTGGAATGAAAGTTATGTACCAAATAAAGAAATTTTATTAGCGAAATTACAGGCTGTGGCGCAAAAAAGACCGCAGCCAGAGGTACATATTCGAGGAGATCAGCTTACCCATTTTGAAGCGATAGATCAGGTCATTAGTACGACCAAACAAGCTGGTATTGGCAAAATTGCCTTTGTTACTACCCCTCCAACCTCCCCATAACTATTTTAAGGAGAATCTTATGGGTATGAATGTCGGTTCAAATAATGATGATGATGTGATGTTGGAAGTCAACATGACACCGCTTATTGATGTCATGTTGGTACTCATTATCATGTTTATTATTACCATACCTGCACCAAACAACGCGATTAATATTAATTTGCCAAATGGCACACCACCACCAACAAATGAAAAGCCACCCGAAGTGATTGATGTAAGAATTGATTCAACTGGTCAAGTATTTTGGAATAATCAAAAGGTTTCTGACCGCAAAGCACTGGAGACTTTATTTCAAGGTGTTGTTGCCAAAAAAGATCAAGACCAGATCAAACTCAAACCAGACCAAATGGCTGAATATAAAAATGTAGCTATGGTGATGGCTACAGCACAGCGTTTAGGTGTCACTAAAATTGGAATTGTAAGCAGTAACTAATATTACTTTTAATCTATTTAACTCTATTAACTCCTGCGCTAACTTGAATTTTCAGTTAGCGTTTTTTTTTGAAGCGAAATATTCAAGCCTCACCAATAGAATATACATTTGGTGCAACATAGTCCTTTTGAGATTCATGCAATGACAACTTTGCACATTGAATCCAATTCTTACGGTCGAGATTTTTTAAGTTAATCAAACTTGAAATCCTTTATTTATAAATTCACGCCTTATCTATAAGCACAAAATATACCGAAAATAAAAAAGCCCCCGAAGAGGCTTTTTTCAAAACAGGTTAAAATTAGTCACCTGTATAACCTTTTAACTTTAAACGAGCAGCATGAAGTAACGGCTCAGTATAACCAGAAGGCTGTTCACAACCTTTAAAGATAAGGTCAGAAGCTGCTTGGAAAGCAATATTCGTTTCAAAGTTAGCTGCCATTGGTTTATACAATGGGTCATTCGCATTTTGCTCATCAACAATTTTTGCCATGCGTTTAAGCACTTCTTCAACTTGTTCACGAGTTACAATACCGTGACGTAACCAGTTCGCAACGTGTTGAGAAGAAATACGTAATGTTGCACGGTCTTCCATTAAACCTACGTTGTTGATATCAGGAACTTTAGAACAACCCACGCCTAAGTCAACCCAACGAACAACGTAACCTAAAATACCTTGGCAGTTATTTTCAAGTTCATTGTTGATCTCTTCTGCTGACCAGTTTGTTTCTGGCGCAAATGGAGGAGTTAATAAGTCATCTAATGACAACATTTCTTCAGCTTTTAACTGATCTTGACGTGCTTTTACATTTACTTGATGGTAATGCATCGCATGAAGTACAGCACCAGTTGGTGATGGAACCCAAGCACATGAAGCACCAGCATTTGGATGAGCAGCTTTAGTTGCTAACATATCTTTCATGCTATCTGGTTTTGGCCACATGCCTTTACCAATTTGAGCTTTACCTTGTAAACCACATTTCAAGCCAATGGCAACGTTACGATTTTCGTAAGCAGCAATCCATTTTTGTGTTTTAACCGCTTCTTTACGAACAACTGGTGCAGCTTCCATAGAAGTATGGATTTCATCACCTGTACGGTCCATGAAACCAGTGTTAATAAAAATCGTACGGTCTTTTGCAGCAGCAATACAGTTTTTCAAGTTTACAGATGTACGGCGTTCTTCATCCATAATACCGATTTTTAGAGATTTCGCTGGTAAACCTAGTGCTTGCTCAGCACGTTCAAATAATTCAACAGCAAAAGCAACTTCTTCTGGACCATGCATTTTTGGCTTAACAATATACATAGATCCTTTACGAGAGTTTTTATTTTCGTTCGTACTACGGATATCAGCAACTGATAACAATGGAGTTACCAATGCATCCATAATACCTTCGAAAATTTCTTCACCATCTACCAAAATAGCTGGATTCGTCATTAAGTGACCTACGTTACGAAGTAACATAAGTGAACGACCATGAAGTTTTGTTGTTCCACCAATTAAGTTTTTAATTTCGCGGTCTTTGCTTAACGCACGGACAATTGTTTTACCATTTTTTTCGATAGATTCTTGAAGTGTACCCTTCATTAAACCTAACCAGTTACGGTAACCTTCAACTTTTTCTTCAGCATCTACAGCTGCAACAGAGTCTTCAAGATCTTGAATCGTCGTAACCGCAGCTTCAAGTGTTAAATCTTTAACACCCGCTAAATCAGTTTGACCAATTGGGCTATTCGCATCAATTTCAATAATGACATGCAAACCATTACTTAAAAGTACAACTTCTGAAGGATTTGCTTCTTCACCATTAAAACCAACGAACTGAGCTTCATGAGCTAAATTTGTTTGAGTACCATCTTTTAAAGTCACAACAAGTTGATTTTGCTCAATTGCATATTTAGTTGCATCTGCGTGTGAGCCTTGTGCAAGCGGGAAAACCTCATTTAAGAAGTTTTTAGCAAACTCAATTACCTTGGCACCGCGTACAGGGTTATATCCTTTCCCTTTTTCAGCACCGCCTTCTTCTGAAATTACATCAAAGCCGTAAAGTGCATCATATAAAGAACCCCAACGTGCGTTTGCTGCATTTAAACAATAACGTGCATTACGTACAGGTACTACTAACTGCGGCCCTGCTAATAATGCAATTTCTTCGTCTACATTTTCAGTTGTGATCTGGAAATCTTCAACTTCTGGTAATAAATAACCAATTTCAGTTAAAAACGCTTTATAAGCACCTAATTCAAATTTGTTATTACGGTGCCATTCATCAATTTTTGCTTGTAATTCATCACGCTTAGCCAATAACGCTTTATTTTTTGGGCTAAGATCGACAACAACTTGCTCAAAGTTCTTCCAGTAAGTTTCACTATCTAAACCAGAACCTGGTAAAGCTTCATTTTCGATAAAATCGTAAAGTTCTTTAGCAATCGCTAACTTGCCTTTTTGAATACGTGCAGTCATTGTCTTTCCTGAAGTTGCTACTTTTTATACCAAGAGAAACCTAGTATACCGATTTAAATTAAGCTGAATACTAATATCACATTCCTAAATAGTAAGCATTTTCCCTTGCGAAACTATTGACAAAGATAAATTTTTCTATATAGGAAAATATTAAAATTCTAACTAGGTTTCTCAACAATTTATTCAATATTTAAAAATACTGAAACTAGACTTTTTGTTAACAAACAAAAAAATTTCAGTATCTGATTTTTCTAAAGCGTATTTAGTTATATCAAACTTTAAGCTGTGAAAAAGCACTATTTAATTAAATTTATCAATTTTTTGTTATAAAAAAGCGCTCTATCTAGAGCGCTTTTCACAACTATCGTCTTAAGAAGTTTTAGCTTCATCAATTTGTCGGTGTTCTGAATGCAAATAATCATCTGACTGCATTTCCAACAAACGAGAACGCGTACGCTCAATTTCAAAAGCTAATTTCTCGCCTTGATAGATATCAATGATACTATCTTGAGAAGTTAAGAGTAATTTCACGCCACGGTCATAAAACTCATCGACTAGATAAATAAATCGACGCGTTCCTTCTGACAAGAAGTCAGTTAAGTGCGGAACATTGCTGACCAGAACTGTATTATAAATATTAGCAATTTCAATAAAATCTGCTGGGCTGCGCGGCTTTAAACAAAGTTCAGAAAACTCACACCATAAAACATCTTCGGTGTGACCTAGCGTTTCAACAACACGGTTATTGATCACAATTGGTTCTTGAGAATTTGCTTGCGTATGCGTTAAGGCAGTATAACGTTCAGATATCCAACTTTGCGCTTCATTTCCTAAAGGCGATTTGAACAATTGAGCTTGTTTCAAAACACGTAAACGGTAATCTACGCCCGCATCTACATTTAAAATAGCACAATTCTTTTTAACCATTTCAATGGTAGGTATAAAACGGTCGCGATGAATGCCATTTTTATATAAACCGTCTGGTGCAATGTTCGAAGTAGCAATCAGTGTTACTCCACGAACAAATAACTTCTGGAATAAATCACTCAAGATCATTGCATCTGTTACGTTTGAAACGAAAAACTCATCAAAACAAATAACAACAGCATCTTTATAAATTTGATCAGCCACGATATCAAGTGGATTACGTTGACCAGAAAGTTTATTTAATTCTTTATGAACATGCTGCATAAAGTGATGGAAATGCATACGTGTTTTACGACGAAATGGCACAGACTCATAAAATTGATCCATAAGCCAAGTTTTTCCTCGACCTACACCACCCCACATATACACGCCTTTTGGAGAGGTTTGGCGACGAAAGCGACGGAAAGCTTTCTTAGAAGCTTTATAGCGGTTTAAAAGTTCCTTCCAAACACGATCTAATTCTTGCACTGCCTGTGCTTGTGCTTCATCTGCCATAAACTGGCCTGAAGCCAATGCCTCAGCATAGCGCTCTGCTGGGGAAGAAGGAGTAAAAGCAGTACTATGAGAAGATTTTAAATTTAACATATCATTTTATTTCAATTTTAACTGAAGAGAGTATAGCGAACATTTTGTCCGACCACATTAGCTTTTAGCATCAAGAGTTATGCTCAGTAAAACTCTTTTCCATATTGCCGAGGGCTCTGCCCAAACCATCTTTTAAACGCATGATTAAAAGCTGCAGGTTCAGAATAGCCAAGCGACTCAGCAATAACTTCTATTGAATATTCTTTATATTCCATAAGTTTAAGCGCCTTATTCTTAATAATCTGTTCACGAATTTGTTTATAACTCGTATTAAGCTGCTGCAATTGATGCCTTAATGTCCTTTCAGGCATTTTTAAAGCGAAAGCGGTTTCCGCCATGCTCGGGATAATTCCTTGTTGTAGCTCTAGATAATCTTGTACATATTGAATAATGGGTGGTATTTGATGATCTTGCTCATTTAATCGTTTTATTTCTTTAATACATTTAGCTTCATAGATACGATGAGTAATGATATCCGCTGAAGGAACTTTTATTTCAAGCACATTCTTACTTAGGCTAAATGCTGCATGTGTAGAATTAAAATGCAGATCATCTCCATAATATGAGAAATATTGAGCAATGGTATCTGTATTATTTGGTTTGGGAAATGGCAAATCTATACGCATAAGAGGCATTGTTAAACCCATCATGGTGTAAATATCTTGAATAAATTTATAAGTCCCTGAAATTTCACACTGGGCACGAAGTAAACCAATTTCTGTTTTTAAGTCGACAGGTAAATAGTTCAGAATGATGTGATTTTCAGTTTCTTGTAAACTTAAAGTACCAAATAAATGAGTGAGTTTTTGATACTGTATGCCTTTTTCCAATGCAGTTTGTATATCTTGGCTTGTTACAAGTAACATTAATAAAGGACCATAACCTGCTAATGCATAGTGCTGTCCGATGAACAAACCTTTTTCAGGATCAACATTTTCACTAATAATTTGTTGAATATCCCACTCTAAACTATCGTGAATTGTTGAACTTGGGTCCAAAGAATCTACTTTAATGCCTATATTAGCCAAACGTGAGTCGACATCAATGCCCGCATTGCGCATTCCTTGAATTAAATAGATTAAACCAAGTGCCGATCGTTTCATTCTTCTATCAATTTCCCTAGACTGAAATGTTTTACTATAAAGAAGTAATAAAATTAATTGCCGAATATATCAATTTTCACGTCGGTACAATCATGTTTAAACTGATCAAAAAACGTTAGTCTTTCTTGCAATCCTCTTTACGGTATATGCAGGGTTTACAATGCACAGTGCAAAACAAAACGCTATTCAAAAAACTAAAATCGCAATTATTGGTGCTGGATTCGGTGGCCTTGCAATGGCTATTCGTCTATTACAGAACAAGCAAACAGATTTTCTTATTTTAGAAAAATCTAATGATGTGGGTGGAACTTGGCGCGAAAACCGCTATCCAGGAGCTGCATGTGACGTTCAGTCGCATATGTATTCTTTATCTTTTGCACCTAAAACTGACTGGTCAAAACGCTATGCAGAAGCACCGGAAATTTTTGATTATATTCAAGATATAACCCAAAAATATCAAATTAAAAACTACTGTAAGTTTAATCATGAAGTTACTCATGTTCAGTATGATGAAACTCGCCATGTATGGACGTTAGACTTTACAAACCAACCTTCTCTCGAAGCACAATTTGTAGTATTTGCTTCTGGGCCCTTACATATTCCACAAATTCCTCATATTCATGGTATCGAAAAGTTTAAAGGTAAGGTATTTCATTCATCACAATGGGAACATAACTATAACCTTATAGATAAATCAGTTGCCTCTATTGGTACAGGTGGTAGTGCAATTCAATATATTCCAGAAATTGCAAAAGATGTTAAACAACTATATGTGTTTCAAAGAACAGCCGCATGGGTGATTCCAAGAGATGAGCGCAAATACTCAAACTTAAGTAAAGCCCTATTTAAAACGTCTAATCTTTATAGACAAGTTCATCGCAGTCGCCTTTATTGGAGTAACGAATCCCGCGTTGTGCCAATTGTCCAGCCTCAAATCATGAAATATGGGCAAAAATTAGCTGAGGCTTTTATACGTTTTCAAGTCAAAGATAAAGAATTAGCTAAAAAACTTACACCAGACTTCGTGATGGGTTGTAAACGCATTCTTATTTCAAATAAATACTTTCCGACATTTAACCGTAAAAATGTTGAATTAGTGACAGATGGTATTCAAGAAATTAAAGAGCACAGCATTATCACAAAAGATGGAAAAGAAAGGCCTATCGATTGCTTGATTTATGGAACTGGTTTTATTACCGACCCGCGTATTTACTTAAAACATTTTACTTGTATTGGCCGAAATCAAATTGAATTAAAACAAGCTTGGAAAGATGGTGCAGAAAGTTATTATGGCATTATGACCAAGAATTTTCCTAATTTATTCCAACTCGTTGGGCCAAATACTGTTTTAGGTCATAACTCAGTTATTTTTATGATTGAGTCACAAGTTAATTATATTTTACAGCTGATTGAACTTGTCGATAAATCTGGTCAACACGCGATAGAAATTAAACCGGAAGTCCAAGATGCTTTCAATGAAAGAATACAGAAACAACTTCAAGGGACAGTATGGCAAGCTGGGGGCTGTAATAGCTGGTATCAGGCTGCCGATGGAAAGAACTTTTCCTTATGGCCAACTTACACTTGGAAGTATTGGCTAGAAACCCGTAAAGTGAATACCAAAGATTATTTGCTGCTAAATAAATGCTCTAAAAGCTATGCAGCATAGAATGTTCAATACATAATAGATAGGTTGATAACAATCTATCTATTATATGCAATCTGTTAGCCTCATTATTCAAATTTTTATTGTCATAGCTTTTGGTTACTTTTTAGGCCCTAAACTTTCGTTAAATATTCGAAAATTTATTTTCAAAGTTTTGCCCTATTTTTCATATATTTTACTCACAAGTGTTGCTTTAGAATTAACGCTTGCGCTTGATCAAATTAACAATCCTTCTACCATACTGCCACCTGCCCTATTAATTGCAGTCACGACATCACTCGGTTCCTTTTTTACATGTTTATTGGCTTATACAGTTTTTGATAAAGAAAGTGTAAAAGGAAAAATTTCACTTCAACTTTTTATAAATGCTTTAAAAAATATTGCGAAGGCATTTTTGGCTTTAGCTGTAGGTATCATTTTAGGTATTTTTTTAACTCGATTAAATGTACATATTCCATTTAATAGCTGGTACTTGCTATTAGTTTTTATTTTTCTGATTGGTATCGAATTAGCTTTTACTCATTTTAATCGAACATGGTTAAGCTGGAAAATCCTTATTGTGCCATTGGCTGCTTTTATAGGTTCATGTATAGCTGGGTTTCTCAACTATTTCTTACTAGGTAACCATTTTACACTCAACGAAATGCTAGCCTTGGCTCAAGGCTATGGCTGGTATTCAATGTCAGGTATTTTATTTACACAGTTACATTCAGCCGAGTTAGGCGGAATTGCTTTACTTACAGATCTATTTAGAGAAATAGTGGCAATTTTACTGATGTATACAATGGGATGGCGTTTTCCGCGTCCAGCAATCTCAAGCGCTGGCGCTACGTCAATGGATGTAACATTAGCTATGGTAAAACAGTCATGTGGCACACATTATGTACCACACGCCATGATGAGTGGCTTACTTTTAAGCCTGCTCGCTCCACTTTTAATTACTGTGTTTTTAAACTTTTAAGCAATTGAAGCAAGAATTGATTTCAACATCTCAGTTGGATCTTCTGCTTTAGTAATCGGGCGACCAATAACTAAATGAGTAGAACCATCAAGCATTGCTTGTTTTGGAGTCACAATACGTTTTTGGTCATCGGCATTGCTACCTTCTGGACGTATTCCTGGAGTAACTAAAGAAAAATCTTGTCCAATTAATTCACGGAGAATTTTAGCTTCTTGAGCAGAACAGACTACACCATCTAAACCACTGTCTTTGGTAAGTTTAGCCAATCTTTTAACTTGTTCTACAGGTTCGATATCTAAACCAATATCTTTTAAGTCCTCACGTCCCATTGAAGTTAAAACTGTTACTGCAATTAGCTGAGTTTGATAATTACCTGCCTTTAAACGCTCAACACAGGTCTCCATCATTTTACGACCACCTGATGCATGTACGTTCACCATCCATACCCCCAAATCTGCTGCAGCACATACAGCTTGAGCAGTCGTATTAGGAATATCATGGAATTTTAAATCAAGGAAAACTTCGAAATTTTCATCTTGAAGTTTTTTTACAACAGATGGGCCTTCATGAGTAAAAAGCTCTTTACCTACCTTTACACGGCATAACGTAGGATCGAGTTGTTCAACAATTTTTAAAGCGTCATATTGGCTTTTAGCATCCAACGCAACAATGATACTCAAGAGACTTTCTTCCATCACATAAAATCAGCGCTATTATAATAGACAAGTCAGCTACTAATAAAGAAATCTATTGAGACAAGTTTTTGAATAAGAAAATATTGATTTTGAATTTATTTAGTAATTGAAATATAGAAATGAAAAATACTACTCTTTATAACTGGATAAAGAGTAGTATCAAAAATAATTATAACGGAGTAGAGTTTTTATCTTGCGGATAAATATCTACAACAGTTTTTTCGTGTCTTACATTTGCAGCTGCTTCTGCCGCTGCCAATTGAGCAGTTTGAATTTGTTCTTTTCTCAAATGATCAATATCTTTGCGAAGACGTTTGATTTCCCAGCCTTTTTGAAAGACTCGGAAAACTTGCACACCTAATAAAAGTCCAACCACAATTCCAAGCGCTAAGGTAAGCAACAATAATAGCCCTAAACGCATTGCTGGAACTTGAGTAAATAATAAATCAACAGGAAGTTCTGTTGGGTTCTGCAAAACGAGTGCTAAAGAATAGCCAAATAAAATAATGAGTAATGCAATTAGAATATAACGCATAGGCACCCCTTATGAGTTTTTATTTATTTTCCAGATTCATTCACTGCATCACGTAGTGCTTTACCTGGTTTAAAGTGCGGAACAGCCTTTGCTGCAACATCAACTGACTTACCAGTTTTAGGGTTGCGACCAACTCTAGGTTCACGGTGATGTAAAGCAAAGCTACCAAAACCACGGATTTCAATACGGTTGTCCGTCGAAAGAGCTTCAATCATTTGATCAATCATGATTTTAACCGCTTCTTCCACTAAAGGTTCAGCCAAGTGTGGATTTTTTAGCGAAATGCGTTCGATTAAATCAGACTTATTAAGAGCTTCAGTAGTCATCTACGACCTCGTTA
Organism: Acinetobacter sp. IK23; assembly: GCF_035615275.1. Taxonomy (NCBI): domain Bacteria; kingdom Pseudomonadati; phylum Pseudomonadota; class Gammaproteobacteria; order Moraxellales; family Moraxellaceae; genus Acinetobacter; species Acinetobacter sp. IK23. Next base: position 123,583 of record NZ_JANBNX010000002.1, on the reverse strand, counting down.
TTTATTACTACTCTAAGTCGTTTGATAATAACCTGTTTAAATACAAAACGGTAGCGCAGTATGTTGAATACTACGCTACCGTTTACAGTAATTTGTATAAAAAGTACAATTTCGTTACATGAAACTGTACTTTGTTAACTTATTACTTCATTTGTGCTTTGATCAAGTCACCAATAGTCTTAGGACCATTTTCTTGAGAAGCTGATGCTGTACGTAAGTTAGCAACTGCTTCTTTCTCTTCAGCTTCGTCTTTCGCTTTGATAGACAAGTTGATAGAGCGAGATTTACGATCAACGTTGATGATTTTCGCTTCAACTTCTTGACCAACTTCCAAGAATTTAGTCGCATCTTCAACGCGGTCACGGTTGATTTCAGAAGCTTTAAGAGTTGCTTCAACTTCGTCAGCTAACTTAACAGTTGCGCCACGAGCATCAACTGCAGTCACAGTACCTTTAACTAAAGCACCACGTTCGTTAGCAGCTAAGAAATCATTGAACGGATCGCTGTTCAATTGCTTGATACCAAGGCTGATACGGTTACCTTCAGCGTCTACAGACAAGATAACAGCTTCAACTGTGTCACCTTTCTTGTAACGACGGATAGCTTCTTCGCCTTGTTCGTTCCAAGAAATATCAGACAAGTGAACTAGACCGTCGATACCGCCATTTAAACCAATGAAGATACCAAAGTCAGTGATTGACTTGATTGTGCCTGAAACTTTTTCGCCTTTCTCATGAGACTTAGCAAACTCTTCCCATGGGTTAGCACGAGTTTGTTTGATACCAAGGCTGATACGACGACGTTCTTCGTCAACTTCAAGAACCATAACATCAACTTCGTCACCGATCTGAACAACTTTAGATGGGTGGATGTTTTTGTTAGTGTGGTCCATTTCAGAAACGTGTACTAAACCTTCAACGCCTTCCGCGATTTCAGCGAAACAACCGTAGTCAGTTAAGTTAGTAACACGTGCTTTAACGATAGAACCTTTAGGGTAACGGCTCATGATCGCTAACCATGGATCTTCGCCTAATTGCTTAAGGCCTAAAGATACGCGGTTACGTTCACGGTCAAATTTAAGTACTTTAACAGTAACTTCTTGACCAACTTCAACAACTTCTGAAGGATGCTTGATACGCTTCCAAGCCATATCTGTGATATGAAGAAGACCATCAATACCGCCAAGATCAACGAATGCACCGTAATCAGTAAGGTTTTTGATAGTACCTGTAACTGTTTGACCTTCTTCAAGTTGAGCAAGTAATGCTTCACGGTCAGCAGAAGATTCAGCTTCCATAACAGCACGACGAGATACAACAACGTTGTTACGTTTAGCATCAAGTTTGATTACTTTAAACTCTAACTCTTTACCTTCAAGATGAGTAGTGTCACGGATAGGACGAGTGTCAACTAATGAACCTGGTAAGAATGCACGAACAGGACCGATGTCAACAGTGAAACCGCCTTTAACTTTACCAGAGATAACACCAGTAACGATTTCGCCATCTTCAAAGATTTTTTCAAGTTTAGTCCAAGTTTCAGCACGTTTAGCTTTTTCACGTGATAAAACTGTTTGACCCATACCGTTGTCAAGAGCTTCAACAACTACGTCAACAGTATCGCCAACCTGAACTTCAAGTTCACGTTGTTCATTTAAAAATTCAGCACGATCAACAATGCCTTCTGATTTAAGGCCAGTGTCAACAGTAACCCAGTCGCTATCGATGTTTACAACAACACCTTGGATGACTGCACCCTTTTCAACGTTGAGGTTTAATTCACTTTCTTCAAAGAGGGCTGCAAAAGATTCGGTCATGATATACCTGATAAATTCAGCGGTCTTGGATCAGACAAGGCCGGTTTAGTTAAGTATCAACATAGTCTTTATAGACTGATCAAGCTATGCGTCAACTGATAATCTTAGTTGCTAACAGTACGGCTATTGACATAATCAACCATTAACTTAAATACTTGATCGATCGTTAATTCCGAACTATCAATAATATAGGCATCTGCGGCTGGCTTGAGAGGAGCAACTTCTCGCTCCATATCTCTTTTGTCACGCGCTTGTATATTAGCTAAAATGTCGTTTATTTTAGCATCTAGCCCCATGCCCTGCAACTGTTTTACTCTTCGCTCAGCACGCGACTCAGCCGAAGCTGTCAGATAAATTTTTGCATTAGCTTCTGGGAAAATTGATGTTGCCATATCTCGGCCATCTGCAACTAAACCTGGAGTTTGTGCAAATGCTCTCTGACGATCAAAAAGTGCTTGTCTAAGTTCAGGAATTGCTGCAACTTTAGATGCATATTCACCAACTCGCTCTGTGCGGATGGTTTGCGATACATCTTCTCCATCAAGGAAAACTAATGTTCCCTCAGGTGAAGTTTCAAACTTGATATTAAGCTGACGAGCATAATTCACACACTCATCTAAATGGCTATCTAATTTTTCTAACAAATCATGTTTATGTAATGACAACCCTAACAAACGATACAAGGCACCAGAGTCAAGTAAATGAAATTGATAATACGCAGCAAGTTTAGCTGCTAATGTTCCTTTACCCGAACCGCTCGGACCATCAATAGTAATAATTTGAACTGTCATTGAACTCTCACTAAGAAGCAAATGCTTTAGCTAATCTCGAAAAGCCTAGTGTAATCGCTAGTTTTAGCTGTGCAAGAATTAATTTACTTACAACAGGAGCTTTTGCTGTTAATTCGATACGATAAGTGACCAAAGTAATATAAGGGGTAATTTCAGAAAACTCGATACGACCTAAATGATGTTTAATTAAAGGATTATCAATCAATTTATATTCAATACGCTTGTTTTCTTCGAGATGAGTAATTTCTTCTTTAAGCGGTTTAATTGCACCAAATCCCATACGACGAATAGAACCAACCCCATCTGGTCTTTCAGGATCTGTTGAGTCTTTCACACGTACAACTTGTAGTGGAGCAAATGCCTTGTTGTAAGTTGCATGTTTAGAAAGCAGGTTAAATACATCACACAGCGGAGCATTAAATTCTTTTTGTATAGTAATTACATTACGCATGAAAGTTCCTTATTTAAATAAATCATGTCAATGAAACGGCGCTAGTTTGCCATAACCCCATGACATTTTTTAATCATTTAAGGACGTTTTTTGTTGTTTCTCTTTTTTCTTTTGTTCACGTCTTTGCTTAAAAAAAAGACTTAACTGTTGAGCACATTTTTCATGTAAACACCCTTGCTCAAAAGTAAATTTATGATTGTAATAACCATTTTCTAATAATTGACGCGCACTGACAAGTGAACCAGCTTTAGGTTCTGTTGTACCAAACACAACATGTTTAATCCTTGCATGTACTAAGGCCCCTACACACATCGTGCAAGGTTCAAGCGTAACATACAAAGTTGCGTCGTCTGGTAAACGATAATTTTTCAATGAGTCACAAGCCGCACGAATAGCTTGAATTTCCGCATGGGCAGTAGGATCAGATAAACCAATTGGAGCATTAAAACCTGCTCCAATTAATTTATTTTGACTTACGATTACAGCACCTACAGGAATTTCACCCTGTTCAGCCGCTAACTCAGCTTGCTCGTAAGCAAGCTGCATCCAATACTCGTTACTAAATTTGGACATTTATTGACTATGAAACTACGCCATATTGTCTAAGTAAGGCATTCCAGCTATCAATAGACGTTATTGGTGGATCATCAGCCAAAATACCTCTTAAGCTAAGGTCTTCACATGCTTTCCATTCTGGCGATAAATCTTTATCAACTAAACGGGCACGAACACCTTCGACAAAATCAGGATGACGAATTTTCCATTCAGAGATTTGCGCTTCTAAATCAAAAACTTCGTTCCAAGAATGTACTTGCTTACCCCATTGCCATAATAACCAAGTAATGGCTGCTGTGCTCGGTGAACCCTTTTGCAAGTTTTCGCTGGCTTGACGCAACCAATCACTGCTTGCATCTCGTAAGCTAACAATTGATTGATAGTCTTGTTCAAAACTTGAACCACGACAAACACTATGGATAACATCTAACGAATTTTGTAATGGCCCTGCTGCAACCGGGCGATGCAAACTATTTAAAGTATCATCAATCGCGCGGAAATCACCTGCCGGATAGTGAGCCCAATTAATATTAAGTACTTTTTGCAGGACATTATCACGTTGTGCTTCACAAATATGTGTCGCCCAACCAATGCTAAATGCCCCAGCAGCAGTCATAATTGAACCAGTCAAACCAGTAAATAAACCAATTTGCCCACGGTCAGCAAGGAAACGGCTTGCTCCAACATCCGGATATAGGCCAATGTTAATTTCAGGCATTGCTAAACGTGAATATGGCGTAACAAGCCGGAAAGGCGCCGCCATGAACAAGCCTAGTCCACCACCCATTACATAACCTTCGCCCCACACCACAATAGGTTTGGCATAGTTATGCAACAGTAAATCCAAAGCATATTCTTGCTGGAAAAACTTATTTGCTGTTTCTACTTCTTGATTGATCACCAGCTGACGTAATTTGCGCACATCTCCGCCTGCACAAAAAGCTTTTGGTGTTGTCGAATCCAACCAAATTGCTTTTACTCGCTCATCATCACGGAAGTCTTCAAATACTCGTAATAAAGCCGTTACGATTGATTCATCTAAAGCATGTAATGATTTAGGTCGATTCAAACGTACAATACGCCAACCATTTTTCGCTTCTTCAACTACCAAATCCGGATGATAGCTATTTACATTGGGAGAGTTCATCATGCGTCCAATTGCCAGTCTATGGGCTCAATGCCATGTTGTTTCAAATATTGATTTGTTTTTGAAAACACTTTACACCCAAAGAAACCACCACGATTAGCCGCAAGTGGTGATGGATGTGCAGCTGTTAAAACCAAATGTTTTTCTCTATTTATACGTTGTCCTTTACGTTGTGCATAAGCACCCCATAAAATAAACACGATGTGCTCACGTTGTTCATTTAAAACATCAATTACTGCGTCAGAAAATTCTTCCCAACCTTGTTTTTGATGTGATGTTGGTTGTCCTGCTTCTACAGTAAGTACACTATTTAATAAAAGTACACCTTGCTCGGCCCATTTAGTTAAATCACCATGACGCGAAACAGGTACACCTAAATCAGTGTTTAATTCATGAAAAATATTACGTAAAGAAGGAGGTAATGCAATCCCTTTTTGTACAGAGAAACTTAACCCATTCGCCTGATTAGGGCCATGATATGGATCTTGCCCTAAAATAACGACCTTTACATGATCTAAAGGCGTAATATTTAAAGCACTAAAAATTTGTTTGCTTGGTGGATATATTGTTTTCTGAGCTTGCTTCTCTTGGAAGAGAAAGTCTCGCAAACTATCCATATAAGGGCTCAGCAAAAATGGAGTTAATGAGCTTTTCCAGCTTTCTTCTAATTGAACTTTACTGAGTTTGTCTTGCTGTTGCTCAGTTAATTGCATTAATGTCATCCTAGATCAATTTTCATTTCTAAAAACAAAGGGAAGTTAACTTACACTTCTACTTGTAAGTTAACATGCGGATTATGAAATTTAATCCCTTGTTTTAAATTTTCATACATTTGTGGATCAGTCCACTCAGATTGAACTTGTTCTGAAAAAACAATTCCTTCAAGGTTTAACAAACCCATTTGCTCATTTTGAATATCTTCAAGGAAACTTTGGGCATATCCCGTATCGGTTTCATGAACAATCACTGAATAAACTTCAACATCGCCTTCCCCATTTTGGGTAACGGTCGATTGTAATACCTGTTGAGCTAAGAAATAGAAGATACGAGAAAATTGTTCGGCAGATGGAGACACTGGTAAAGAAATCCAACGTGCACTAAAAGTCTTACAAGCATCGATATATTGAGGATCATCTTTTTCCCAGAAACAAATCGCATGATCAAAACTATCAAAAAGGTCTTTAATTACACCTTTTAACAGTCCAAAATCATATACCATTTGTCCATGATCTAATTTCGAAGCTTTAAGTAATAACTCGACTTTATAACTATGCCCATGAATCGATCGCTTACAACGATCCGATGTACAGTTACGTACAACATGTGCATTTTCAAACTTAAATAACTTACGAATTAACATGTGCCAAATCGATCATTCCTTCTAAGAACATTATTATAAAGCAAAAGACAAAAACTTCGCACCACTTTTCAAATAGAAACAATTAGCAAAAAGTATGATAAGAGATGTGAAGGAATTTTGAAGATATTGATTTTTACTTTAAATACTGTCTATGCAGAAATATGACCCCATCCCTTTTATTAATAAGTTTCAAGTATTACAGACTCAAAAAAAATATCAATAAATTTATTTAGTTAAATGGAGCCAAGCTTCTGGAATATACATATACTTGCTTGTCTTTTCGCATTAAAGCACTGGTAAACTGACGCTTTCTATTGTTTAGAACAACTTCAATTTGAGCTTGAAAGAAGTTGGATTTAACATCAATAAAACCACTCACCTGCTTTTTCTTCTCACTATCAACCGCTGAAAAAGCATTCAATTGCCAAAGTTCATCAACATTTTGAAAGAACTTTAAGTTTTGCTGTCGTGCTTGTAATTCTTTTTCTATAGTTCCCATATCTAGTTTTTCATCAATACTTGCTAAAACCAATGGTGAAGCAGTATTAATATTTAACTTCGTATTTTCAGGTAAGGCAGAAATATATGGAGAGATAAGGTCATATTTTTTACCTTCAAAGCCTCTGACCAGCTTTAACTCTTCAATACGATGAAATTTAGTATTTGCAGTCATATAGCTTGGATCTAAACCTTGATAATAACTACTTTCTGCTCCCATTGGTCCAGCTGGTTCATCATTTGGGTCTTGCCAATCAATAACAGCTTGACTTAACTCAGCGGGTAAACCTACTCGTACAAGCAAACGCTCGAACCAATTTTTAGCATCTTCATTAACAGCGCCTTCCCCGTTGGTCAAATTATTTAGATTAAACTTCCCCGACTCATCAAGTAAACGCCCTGAGACAGAACCATCTTCCACTGGGAACGGTGGCATAGGTTGCGCCCATGTTTCCTTTAAATGATCCACTCCACCAGCATTATTTGCATCTTGAATTAATAATTCCGAAAAAAAAGCTTCTGCACTTTTTGCATAGAGCAAAGATTGATTTTGCCGCATTAAGTAAGCTGTATTTTCCATAGTATTATTTTGATGCTTGGCAATTGAAGCAGCTAAAATTGTAGCCAAGGCGACCATAATAAGTATTGTCAATAAAGCCACGCCCTGTTGGTGCTTATAACGAATAACCATTATGAACCACCTTGCTGAGAAAGTGCTAAGTTGCTTTGATTTAAGCTATAAATCCATTCATAACTTACTCCTGCAACTGTAACTTGGATTTTTATTCCTTTCGGTAATTTTTTTAACTCGTTAGGTTTTGTTGGATCAATATTAACTTCGGGCCATTTTGTTACTTCTTGCGGAGTTAAAACCATGATCTGATATTGGTCAACTTGACTTAGCAAGGTACTTGATAAAGGTTGCTCGTTATTCGAGGTATTTAAATTTGTATATTTAAGACGATATAGTTTTTTTTGATCAGCATCATAACGATATTCAATTCGTTCAAATGGTGACAAACCCTGTTTTAAAGGATCAGTTACGCCTGCTTTGCTAAAACGTAAAATTTGATTATCGATTTCTAAAGCTGGATGGAGTTGCCCACCTTGATTTGCAGATAAAGGAATAATTTGCAGAGTATCACGAAGAATTTGTTGATAAGCATCTTGTAATTCAAATAAATGCACTTCATGTTCAGCATTACGATCACGAACCTTGAGCAAATAATCGAATATTTTCCACCCCAATAAAGATAAAACCGCGAAAATAGCAATCGCAACCAATAACTCAACCAACGTAAATCCTGAGGCGCGAGCTAATCGAGCACTGCTCGATCGCGCCGCAAGATAAGAAACAGTGTTTCGGGTGCAAAAGTACTTATTTTTTATCATTATTTTGCTTTCACTGGATAATTAAAAAAGACCATATGCGTAATACCGTTTTGTACTTTTCCCTTATCCGGATCATATAAGCTAATTTGTACATCAATTTTTTGAACATTAGGGCTAACAGTCGATTCAGCTGATTTATCAATCTGCCAAGTCTCACCTTGGGAAGTTACTTGCTTACTTTGAGTACCCTGCAACCACTCTTGGTTAATCTCCATCATAGCAATTTCATTCATTGCTACAAATTGAGCTTTAGTTCGTAAAATCGCATTAGAAGTAGACTGTGTGTACTGCATAGCCACTTTAGTTAAAGCGACAGCTGCTACTGCAAAGATTGCAAGAGCTACCATAACCTCTAATAGGGTAAAGCCTTTAGATTTCATTAATTTTACCCAAATGATCTATTTGTATTTCTGAACCAATCGGTTTTTGTTCTAGATAAAATTGTATTTTAACAGTCTTGGCTTCACCATTGCCAAACCAAATGAGTTGAGGCGTTTGCCCTCCCACTAAATCGGTATTTTTAGCTTTAGAATAATTCTGCCCATCTATCGGTTGCACAGAGAAAGACACATGCGTAGGAAGTTGCCGTGTTTTAAACTCAGCATATTTCTGCCATTGGTTTTTTATATCTTGTACTTGCAAGGTACTTTGATCGTGATATTCGTATAATTCATAAGAAAATGGTGAGACATCTGTCTCACCATGAGTTTCTAAAGCTAATACACGCGATTGATCAAGTGATTCTTTATTAATTTTCTGCAAATCTAATAAAAATAACTCTCGTGCCTGCATTGCCTTCTTTTGGTCTATACCGCCGATGTTCAATACAACAAGTGAGGTCATAATTGTCATAATCACGATGACCACCATCACTTCTATGAGGGTAAAGCCTTTTTGTGATTGAAATGATTTCGATTTCATATCGACCTATTAAGCGTATTGCTCAACTGCTTGTTTCGGTAAGGCCAATGCCTGATCAATATAAGCTACCCTTAAAGTATCTCTTGAACCCAAATAACGTTGGTAAAAACTTGAGTTCAGAATTGCAGCAGCTCCATGAGTGAGCGACCAGATTGAAGCCAAGTAATCGCGCGTAGTCATATGACTCTGGATTGACTCTAAATAATGGTCCGTCATACGAATAATGATACGTAAGCGCTGTTTTCTTACCTGATACAACTCATTAAAAAGATGGTGTACACCTTGAGCAGTAATCGAAAGCTTTTCTTCAATTTGATGAAACAAAACTGTTCGTTCTGGGTGGTGCAAATGATGCAACATAAAGAAAGCCAAATGTTCTGGAAAAGCTTTTTCAGTGTCTTGGACCATTTCAAGTAGCATGCGCTCATTACGAATAATTAACAGCATGTACAATTCATCTTTACTTTGAAAATGTTTATACAAGGTACCTTTTGCCAAATCAAGCTCAGCAGCCAGCACATCAAGTGTCATTCCGGCTTCGCCATTTTCTAACAACAACTGTTCCGCAACTTGAAATATTAACGCTTCTCTTGCTCGGAACTGAGCTTGACGGTCCATCTTCACGCAATTACTCTCTTTATATAGTTTCTATAAGTTAAATCGCTTTGAGTAAATTTTCAAAATTTTGAGAAGTGATTCTTGCAATTTCCTCAACCGACTTATCATATACATCACTAAGTGCTTTCGCTACATAGGGCACGTATTTTGGTTCATTTGTTTTACCACGATATGGCACTGGAGCCAAATAAGGACTATCTGTTTCAATTAAAAGTCGATCTAAAGGCACTTGCTTGGCAACATCTCGTAAATCTTGAGCATTTTTAAATGAAACAATCCCTGAAAAGGAAATATAGTAACCGCAGTCTAATACGGCTTTTGCTGTTTCCCAGTCTTCAGTAAAACAGTGCAAAATACCATGTGTAGATTGTTCAGCTCGAATAATATCTACCGTATCATGTTTGGCTGAACGTGTATGAACAACTACTGGCTTTTTGACATTTTTAGAGGCTTGAATATGTCGAGCAAAACAAGCCTTTTGCTCATTAATAAAGTCAGTGCTGTGGTAATAATCTAAACCTGTCTCGCCTAAAGCCCACACTTTTTCTGATTGAGCTAACTCAGTCAAATACTCAGTGGTTGCTCGGGCCATGATATCTACATCCTCACAAGGATGCACACCAACGGTATACCCAACGTCTTCATGACGCTTTGCGATTTCAGCTAAAGCAATATGATCATCAAGGTCAACTGAAATTGCCATAAACTTAGAAACGCCTTCTGCTCGCGCAGCAGCGAGGGCAAGATCTAAATCACCGTTATAAGGTGTTAAATCCAACATTGTTAAATGGCAATGGGTATCAACAAACACTGTTCTTTCCTAACTGCTTACATGGTATAACTTGGACGATCTAAAGACATACTACCAGCTAAAATCCGTTCAGCCTCAGCTTTATAGTAAATACCTTTATCACCACTCAATTGAATTGCGAAACCTTGAGGCTTAAAACCACTTTGCTTATGTGAAATCCACACTACTTTACCAGTTAAAGGAATTTTTTGTGATTGTTCTGGTAACGTAGCTAAAATAAAAATTTCTTGGCCCATCTTCACTTTTTGCTTTGATGGCACAAATAAGCCCCCACCTTGCACATATCCCATATAGCTTGCTTGTAAGGTTGCTCTATCAGGAATATTGACCTGAATAATTCCACCCATTTGTGGCTGCATTATAGTTTCCCCTTAAACGTTCATTAATTTTATAAAAAGTTGATCTGTGATGAGTTGTGTTTGTACATTTTGTTCAACCAATCTTTTAGATTGCTGTAATTCCTCATAAAGACTGAATAAGCTTTCTAAATTATAGTTTTGTGCCAATTGATCAAATTGTAAATCAATATTTTTCTGCGGCTGGTTCAGCTTGACACAAATTAAATCCCCCAACAAGTACTCAAGAAGCATCATAAAATCACTAAAGTTGAGCTCTTTTTGCCACTTAGCCGAATAAAATAAAGGCATGTTTTTTTGATGAACTACCTTAGTCCAGTCTTCTAAAAAGAACTGTCTTTTCGCAAACCAATCACTAGTGGCAATTTCGACTGCTTGCAAAGGCATATCATTAGAAAGACCTAACAATAATTCAGGTGGCACTGACGCAATTTCAGCCAAATGCTCATTTAGATAAGTTGTTGCCTGCTCATATGAAATACGGTCTAAAGCAAAATGCTGTAAACGACTTCGAATGGTAGCTGGTAATTTCAAATAGTGATCAGCCAACAAAATTAAAACAACACGCTCACCAGGTTCTTCTAAAGTTTTTAACAGTGCATTTGATGATGCAAGATTTAAAGCTTCGGCTGGTTCAATAACAATAACACGCCATCCTTCACCAGTTTGCTGGACAAATGGCAATAGATCTCGAATTTTTTCTATTTTAATTTTTGCATTCTGTTTTTTATTTTCTTCATCAGTCGTGATATGAACATAGTTTGGGTGCGTATCTGACTTTAGCCATTGACAGCTACTACATTCACCACAAGCACCGTGAGGTTGTTTATTTAAACAAAGTACCCACGCTAAGAAATGCTTAGCAAAAGCATGCTTGCCACAACCTTGTTTACCATAAAATAATAAGCCATGCCCAATATTGGGAAAACGTGTTGTTAACGTTTCCCACATTGTCTGTTGCCACGGATAAACCTTAGAAGTCACATTCTGATTCATTAAATTAACACTTACTCAAAAGACTCAACAGGCATATTATTTAGACGGTCAAGATCTGCTTGAGTATCAACACCTGGCGGTAAATTCGCTTCTGCTACAGCAATAGCAATACGGTGCCCATTTTCTAAAACACGTAATTGCTCAAGACTTTCTAGCTTTTCAAGTGTACCCATGTCCCATGTAACATATTCTTGTAACAAGTTCACACGATAAGCATATAAACCTAAATGACGAAATGCTTGGCTATGTAAAGTTGGTTCAGCTTGTTTAGCACCATCTCGATCATAAGGAATAGTTGCACGACTAAAGTACAAAGCTTCATTTTGATTAGACATAACCACTTTCACAATGCTGTCACGCTGAAACTCATCTAAAGCATAAATAGGCTCACATAATGTGGACATTGAACAATTTGGTTTTTCAACTAGAAGCTTAGCAACCTGCTGAACAAGTTGAGCTGGCAGTAAAGGCTCATCACCTTGTACATTTACAATAATGTCATCCGCATCCCAACCTTTAATACGAGCAACTTCACTTAAACGGTCTGTTCCCGATGGATGTTCAGCACTTGTTAAAACAACATCAACGCCCTCTGCACGGCATATTTCAGCAATACGGTCATCATCGGTTGCTACACACAGATCATCGAAACCTTCAACTTTCTTTGCCTGATCTACTACGCGTAAAATCATAGGACGATCATGAATAAGTAACAATGGCTTACCTGGCAAACGCGAGCTTGAGAAGCGTGCTGGAATAACGATGTGTTTCATTTTTTCTTCCTAAGATATTTGAATATCAAGCTTTTGCAATTGCTGATTTAAAACCTGATAGCACTCTTCAGACAAAACAGCTTTAACAGGTACGACCCAAATAGGCCGTTTAAATTCTGGATGCTTTTCGAGTAACGGTAACAACTTAACCGCATCTTTTTCAGTCGTAATGATAGGTTGGTCATCATTAAATACAAGGTCATCAATAACGTAATCATGATGATCACGAAAAGCATGCTCTTGAAATTGGTTTATACCTAAACCTTTAAGTGTTTGGTAAAAGCGCTGAGGAAAACCAATACCAACTACTGCATGGTAATTATTTTGAATATTAAATGATAACTCAATTGCTGAAGAAACATTCAACAAGTAAGGTTGGCCTGCATCCAAATGCATATGCATTGCTGTTGAAGGGGTAAATGCATGTTCGATTACTGTACCCGTTTTTAAACGTTCAGCAGGTTCACGCAAATAGCCTTCTGGTAATAACTTTCTATTTCCAAGGCCACGATTTTGATCAAGCACAATCCATTCTATTTGACGACCTAATGCCCAATGTTGCAAACCATCATCACTAATAATTAAATCTAGTTTTGTTGATGCTAATAATAACTCGATTGCTGATTGTCTATTGGGCCCTACAGCCATAGGAACGCCTGTTGACTGTACAATCAAAGCAGGTTCATCTCCTGCTTCAGCTGCCTGACTAGCTGATGTCACCAACATAGGAAAAGGACCAGCTCCCCCATAGCCTCGGCTAATTACCCCTATTCTTACGTTATGTTGTTTTAGGTAGTTAACCAGTTCTATTAATAATGGCGTTTTGCCACTACCGCCCACTGTAATATTTCCAATCACCATGACCGGTACAGGCGCGTCATAGATTTTTTTTAAACCTGAATTATAAAAATGACGATTCAATAAAAACCCAGCACGGTACAAACATGATAATGGACGCAAAACAACCAACCAATTTGATTGTTTATTCCATGCATTTTGTATGAGCTGGGCTAAAGACATGCTTAGTTGTCCTCAAAATTACGCTGATGTAATTGATGATAAGCACCCTGTTTAGCAAGTAATTCTTGATGAGTACCTTGTTCAACAATTTGTCCACGATCTAACACAACAATACGGTCTGCATTTTCAATTGTTGATAAACGATGCGCAATCACAATCGTTGTACGATCTTGCATCGCTTCATCAAATGCTTGTTGAATAAAATGCTCAGATTCATTATCAAGCGCACTTGTCGCTTCATCTAAAATAAGAATTGGCGCATTTTTCAAAATTGCGCGAGCAATTGCTATACGTTGACGTTGACCACCAGACAAGTTTAAGCCTTGAGCACCTAAGACAGTATCGTAACCATTTGGTAAGTTCATAATAAAGTCATGGGCGTAAGCAGCTTTTGCTGCCGCTACCACTTGTTCATCACTTGCATCATGTAACTGACCATAAGCGATATTTTCACGTACTGTTCGGTTAAACAAAACAACTTGCTGATTTACCATTGCAATTTGTGTACGTAAACTTGAAAGTTCAATATCACGTATTGGTAGATCATCTAAATAAATTTGACCACTTGAGACTTCTTGGAAACGTACCAACATGTTCACTAAAGAGGTTTTACCAGCACCAGAACGCCCTACCAATGCAACAGTTTCGCCTGGGCGAATATCTAAAGAAAAGTCTTTAATCGCCTGAGTGCCATCAGCATAGTTAAGTACAACATGATCAAAACGAATTGCACCTTGCAACTTAGGTTGAAGATGACCGCTGTTTTCTTCTTCTGGTAAATCTAATAATTCAAAAACTGAATGTGCTGCCGCCAAACCACGCTGCAACTTCTCATTGACATCAGTTAAGTTTTTGACAGGTTTAGAAAGTAAGCCAGCCGCCGTAATATACGCGACAAACTCACCAGCACTTGTATTACCTAAAATTTGCGGTCTCAAAGCCAACCATACAATAAGAGCCATTGCGCAAGCCATGACTACTTGAACAACGGGGCTATTCAGGTTTTGTACAATCACCATTTTTAAACCGCGTTTTAAGTTCTCTTCAGATGACTTATAAAAACGCTCTTGTTCTGACTCTTCACCTGCGAAACTTTTAACAACTGCACTACCACTAATACTTTCTTGCACTACATGGTTGACATCACCCATAGTGTCTTGTACTTGCAGTGAAAGTTTGCGCATTCTTTTTGATGCTTTGCGTACTAAAATACCAATAATCGGTAAAAAAACCATGATACAAATAGTCAAACGCCAATTTGTATAAAACAAATAACCCAACAATCCCAAAGTAATCATGCCATCTCGAACGATGGTTTTTAAGGATTCAGATGAAGCAGCCGTCAGCTGTTCAACGTTATACATAATTTTGGCTGTAATATGTCCCGAAGAGTTATCGAGATAATACTGGGCTGGCAATCTTAAAAGTTTTGCATAAACCTCTTGGCGAATGCTAAAAACTAAACTACGAGATATAACAGCAGTATAGTAGCCACCCATAAATAGGCCAAGACCACGGAAAAATACTAATAAAATAATTAGTAAAGGGAACCAATCCAGATCCGCTCTACTCGAATTTTGAATTGCATCAATAATGAATTTAATGAGCTTAGCAACTGAAACCTCTGTTGCTGAGTTCATACCGAATCCGATAAGAACTAATAAGGCCACGCCCCAATAAGGTTTTAAATAAGATATGAGACGCAAATAAACCTTAAAATCTTGATTCACTCAGAAAAACCTCTAGAAGGAACTTTGGTACTAATATTGATGTTAACAAAACCGAGTTGTCCTGCTACATCCATAACACGAATAACATCCTGATGAGACGCTTTTGCATCAGCAGCAATGATAAACATAAAATCACGGCGCTCTTGAGCAATTTGCTTAATTGCAGTACTCAAATCTGCTATATCTTTGGTAGACAATGCCTGACCGTTGACAGCGTAATGACCGCTAGAGTCTACCACGACTTCAATTTTATGATCGTACTGTTTTGGTGGGACGCCTTGCGCATCTGGTAATGTTAAATTAATACGACTGGGCTGGTTAAAAGTAGTAGATAACAATAGAAACACTAAAATAAACAACAAACAGTCAATCATCGGCGTCAGATTGATATGAATATCTTCAACTTGAGAACGTTTAAACTTCATATTGTTCCCTATCCATCAACCAACACGACGGTGTTCTTGAGCAACAGAAGAGCGTTTGTAAAACAGTGATGCGTGAAAGAGTGTAGACTGCTGCTCTAATTCCGCAATGTAGTTTTGTACTACTCTTTGAAAATAGCGATATGAGATAAGAGCAGGAATTGCAATGAGCATACCAACGGCGGTCGTAATTAGCGCTTTTGAAATACCCGGAATCATTAGACTTGGACTACCTGCCGAACCAAAATCAATCACTAGAAAAGACTCAATAATCCCTACAACTGTCCCAAGCAAGCCAAGTAATGGTGCAATCGCACTCAAAGTTCCCAAGAAATTAATATTTTTTTCTAAATAAGAAATTTCTTGAGAAGCGATTGCTTCCATTTGTGCTCGAGCAAACTGCTCACCATGCTCATGATGCTCAAAACCAGCTTTTAGAATATTTCCTAATGCTGTGTTTTGGGCAGCAGTATCCTGCTCCAAACTTGTGATGATATGAGAAACATCTGCACTACCATCACTCATCAGTAATTTGGGCAAAACTTGCGAACGTCTTAAACGTATAAAACGCTCAATACTAATAGCGACCGTTAAAATTGAACACAAAATTAAAGGCAGCATTAACCAGCCGCCCGCTTTCACAAGTTCCCACATATTTTCTTCCCCAAGAATATAAATTAGAAATATATGACCTTACTTAGAATTACTCTGGCAAACAAATATTCAAAATACCATCTAACTCATCGAGTGAATGATAATGAATAACAAGCTTACCTTTACCTTTCTGGTTATGATCAATTTTAACATTGGCACCAAATCGCTCAGATAATTTTTGCGTTAATTGCTCAATGTCTGGTGCAACAGGAGTTTTTTCTTTTTCCTGTTTAGGCTCATTCCAATCGCGCACTAACTGTTCAGTCTGACGAACAGATAATCCTTTTTCGATAACAATTTTGGCAACTTCAAGTTGCTCTTTGCCTTTTAAAGTCAAAATGGCACGAGCATGCCCCATATCAAGCTGGCCCTGTTGCATAAATTCTTTAATATCATCAGCCAAGCTTAATAAACGCAGTAAATTACTCACAGTTGTTCTTGCTTTACCAACAGTATCAGCGATTTCCTGATGACTTAAACCAAACTCATCATGAAAACGTTGCAATGCTAAGGCTTGATCAATAGGGTTTAAATCTTGACGCTGGATGTTTTCAATCAGCGCTAAAGCAATGGCAACTTGGTCATTTAAATCACGAACAATTGCAGGAATTTCAGTTAAACCGGCAATTTGTGCAGCACGCCAACGACGCTCACCTGCAATGATTTCGTAAGGATGAGCTTCATCATCTACAGGACGGATAACGATTGGCTGCATTACCCCATGCTTTTCAATAGATGATGCTAACTCTTGCAAATCATGTTCATGAATAAAACGACGTGGCTGATATTCACCACGTTTCAACAAATTCACATCAATTTGCTTTAATTGACCATGATCAAGCGCTTGAGCTTCGAGTTGTAATTTTTCTTTTTGAATTGAACCAAGTAATGCATCTAAACCACGTCCTTTCGCCAATCCGCGTTTTTTGATGCTCATACTTTACTTCCTTTCTTCACTTTACTTTTCTTTAACATCTCAGCTGCAAGATTTAAGTATGCAACTGCACCTTTAGAACTTTTCTCAAAATAGATAACTGGTAAACCATGTGCAGGCGCTTCTGCCAATCGAACGTTACGTGGAATCACGGTATCGTAGAGTTTTTTACCAAAAAACTGCTCCAACTCAGCTGATACATCACGTGTCAAAGCATTACGTGCATCATACATAGTACGTAACACACCAATGATTTCTAAATCAGGATTTAAAGCTTTTTGAATACGATCGATAGTTTGAGTTAAATCTGCCAAACCTTCTAATGCGTAGTACTCACATTGCATAGGAATGATTACACTATCTACCGCCGCTAAGGCATTTACTGTAATTAAACTTAAGCTAGGTGCACAGTCAACAATAATGTAATCAAATGAATTTCTGATTTCATTTAGTGCATTCTTTAAAATGAATTCACGTCCTTCTTGTTCCGCAATTGCCAGCTCAACGCCTGAAAGCTCACGGTTCGCGCCTAAAACCTTATATCCAACCTCTGCCTTTTGAATTGCTGTTTCGATTGGAACTTCACCCAATAAAACATCAGTAATTGAATAAAGCAGATCATTCTTTTGAATTCCAGACCCCATCGTTGCGTTACCTTGCGAATCTATATCGACAAGTAACACACGTTTTTTCAATACAGCTAGTGACGCTGCAAGATTTACTGCAGTCGTTGTTTTACCAACACCACCTTTTTGGTTTGCAATCGCAATAATTTGAGCCATGGTAACCCTAATACTTTTTATTTAAATTCGTTGAAGTAAAAGTAAATGACGTTGTTCATCAAGTCTTGGTACATGCAGTTCAATCACTTTACATGAAAACTCCTGCTTAAGCTCTTCCATTTCTTCAAATGGAATGAGTCCTTTCATTGCAGCAATTATGCTCTGATCATGTAAATATGGACGCGCAGCATCAACAAAATCAGTTAGTGATGCAAATGCACGACTTGTAATCACATCAAACTGACCAAGCTCATCAATTGTTTCTTGATTTTCAACACGTGTTTGCACAGCTACTACGTTTTTAAGCTTAAGGTCAGCAATAAACTGTTTCAAAAAGCGAATTTTCTTACCATTTGAATCAAGCAATACACAAGAACGTTCCGGCTGACATAAAGCAATGATCATGCCTGGCATGCCACCACCTGTACCTACATCTAGCAAGCGCCCTGCTGGTAAGTCTTTCAAAATACTTAGGCTATCTAACAAATGCTTCACTAACATTTCTTTCGGATCACGAATCGCTGTTAGATTATAAGCTTTGTTCCAAAGTACCAAAGCATCTTGATACTTTAACAATAACGCCAAAGCTTCATCGCTAAGCGATAAACCTAATTTTTGACTACCCTGTTGTAACTCTTGAAAAAACGGATGCATAAACAGATAACATCTAAGTAAAATTTAAAACAAAGTATACCCATTTATGCATCGTGGAACACTATTTAACGATTAGGGATTACGCAGTTAATCGTAGAAGCCTTCACGAATTTGCAAATCTAGCTCCATTAAGCGCTCTGGCGTCCCTACATCTACCCATGCACCTTTAAGCTTTTCAGCGGATACCTTTTGATTTTGCATTGATTGCTTCAATAGTGGAGCTAAAGGACGTTTACCAGGTTCCAATCCATCAAAAAGCTTAGGATGGATAACAGACACACCACTAAAAGTTAGATTCTCACCCTTCACATATTGATCAAATGCAAAAGCGCGCCCATCCAATAATGTAAAGTCGCCTTCAGGATGTTGTTTAGGATTATCAACCAATACAAGGTGTGCTAAATCATCATTTAGCTTAATATCGCACAGAGCTTCAAAATCCATAGTGGTCCAAACATCACCATTCACTAGAATAAAAGGATCCGTTCCAAGTAGTGGCAAAGCATTAATAATGCCGCCAGCTGTTTCAAGACCTTCTTCTTCTCGTGTCCAACGGATGTCCACACCAAATTGAGAACCATCGCCTAAACTACTAATCAGCTTATCAGCCAACCACGCAGAATTGATGACTATTTCAGTCACACCAATTTTCTTAAGTTTTTCGATATGCCACACAATAAGTGGCTTACCGCCTACCTCAAGCAGAGGCTTTGGCGTATATAGCGTGAGTGGACGCATACGATTACCCAAACCTGCAGCAAGAATCATTGCTTTCATTATGCTGCTACCTCATAGCTACCATATTTCTCGATAAACTTAGGCATCACTATGTTATTTACAAATGACATGAACTCTTCAAGTTCAGCGTAACCACGACTTTCCTCAAGTAAATACCACATCACTCGCGGTAAATCTTTTAGGTATCCAGACTTACCATCTCGCTCAAACAAGCGGACAAAAATACCTAAAATTTTGATATGGCGTTGAATTGCCATTAAATCAGCATCACGTTTAAATTGCTCAAAACTTCGGTTTTGTTTAGCAGAGGCTGGTAAAAGCTCATAGAAAACTTTAAACCATTGATAAACATGCTCAGCGTTCCACTGCACATATGCATCACGTGTAATCGAGATTAAATCATATGTATCGGCCCCAATAACCGCATCTTGGAAATCGATTACACCCAATTCGTCTTCGCTTGCAATCTTCATCAAATTACGGCTGTGAAAATCGCGATGTACAATAACCTGAGGTTGAGCTAGTGCTGATTGAGCCAAAAAATCAAAAGCATTATCAATAATTTTCTTTTGCTCAGCCGTTGGATGAATTCCAAGTGATGGCAACATCCAGTCTGTTAACAGGTGCATTTCTGACATTAACTTTTCATAAGAATAAGTTGGAAAATTGTCAGTGCCATTAATCGATTGCAAATGAACGAGCTGCTTAAAGCTTTGTTCATAATACTGATCTACTGTCTCATCATTTAATAATGTAGATAACAGTACATCCCCAAAGTCTTCTAACAAAAGAAAACCTTGAGTAAGATCCTTTGCAATAATTTGGGGTACCCGAACTCCATTATCCGCAAAAAATTCGTCAATCGTCACAAACGGAACACAGTCTTCTTTTTCAGGAGGCGCATCCATAAGCATATATGTTTTATTTTGTAACTGAATGCGAGCATAACGACGGAAGCTCGCATCACCTGCTAAAAAAGCGATCTGAAATTGATCATTTTCAAGAACAGATGTAAGCCATGTATGTATCAATTGTTCACGTTGTGTATTCATTTGCAATAAAATCTAAAACAAGCTGAGATTTTTGAAGTGTTAAGTGTAGCCACTTATAAACTTTTTCTCTATGATGCGACAATAATTAATTGTGAATTAGCATACTTGGTTAATGAGACAATGAAGCATCAGTTTAAATTTAATCCTTTAGCGACCGCTATTTTTACGCTCTTATGTAGTGGCTCCATACAATCAAGTTATGCTGAGTCAGCTGATGTTGTCTCCAACATAGACAATAATCAACTTAAGGCGAGTATTAAGGAAGCCTATCCAGGACAGGAATTCTTTCAACAATATTATGTTGATAAATCTGCACCTGAGGCGCAGTTGCGCAATAATAAATATTTGAGTTCGGCATTTTGTCAAGGAACTTGGATTACCCCTATTAATCCTGAAACCAAAGCGTTAGATGCAGATAAAACCACTTCGGTCGTTACGGCTGATTATGGTCATTACAACCCTGCTGGCGACTCGGTGTTAGAAGGAAATGTGGTAATTGATCAAGAAGGTCGTACGGTTCGTGCCGACAAAGTGACTATTGATAAAACTCAAACATTTGCACATGCAAAAGGTCGAGTACAGTTGGCTCAAGGTGGCTTACTCTCTCAAAGTGACGAAATTGATTACAATCTAAAGACTCAGACTGGTAATTTAGACAATAG
This sequence comes from Acinetobacter sp. IK23, assembly GCF_035615275.1. Lineage (NCBI taxonomy): Bacteria > Pseudomonadati > Pseudomonadota > Gammaproteobacteria > Moraxellales > Moraxellaceae > Acinetobacter > Acinetobacter sp. IK23. Next base: position 102,450 of record NZ_JANBNX010000002.1, on the reverse strand, counting down.
TTTTTATATTGCCGAACAACAACATGCCCATGGTCATGCTGGAAAAATCGAAAAAACCTCTCCAAATGTGATGGTTCTTAACGATGCAACATATACCACTTGCCCTCCAGGTCAAAAACCTGCATGGAAGATCCAAGCCAATAAAATTGAGCTAAATCAGGAAACAGGTCGCGGTGTTACGCGTGGAACAAAAATCTATGTTAAAGATGTTCCTGTTATAGCCGTTCCGTATTTCAATTTCCCAATTGATGACCGACGAACTACAGGCATCCTTACCCCCCAGTTTGGATTCTCAAACGATGGTGGTGTTGAACTTTCAGTACCGGTTTATTTAAACCTCGCACCTAATTACGATGCAACCGTGACTCCACGTTATTTAGCTGACCGTGGTGCTATGTTCCAAGGTTCATTTAGATATTTAACTGATGGTTTCGGCTCAGGTCAGATATGGGGCGGTATACTTCCATCTGATAAAAAATACGATGATCAAGATCGTAAAAACTTTAACTTCCTTCATAACTGGGATATTAACGATCAGTGGTCAACCAATCTTGAATATCGTTATGCATCGGATAAAGATTATTTTGCTGATTTAGATAACAGCCCAAACTCTAAAACCGATGTAAATTTACGTAGAGCTTGGGAACTTAACTATCAGCACGGTATTCCTGGCTTAAAAGCGCAGCTTAAAGTTGAAGACTTCCAAACACTAGATCCAACAATTTTGGATGCAAATAAACCTTATGCACGTTTACCACAGTTTTTATTAAATTATGTCACTGGTAACCCACAGGGATTACAATACGAATTTAATAACGATACGGCATACTTTAAAAAATCAATTAATGACGGTTCTGCTCAGGAAAGTAGTGGTACGCGTATTTATAACCAGTTCGCAACACGTTATAACTATCGAACACCATCAGCCTTTGTTATTCCTGAAGTTTCTGTACGTTCTGTCCAAACATTCTATGATAAAGATACTCAATTAAATAACCCTGGTGGATCGGAAAATAAATCAGTCGTTGTACCTCAGTTTACTTTGGACAGTGGTTTAACTTTTGAACGCGAAGGTAAATACCTACAAACGATTACCCCTCGTGCATTTTATGCGTATGCGCCTTACAAGAACCAAGACGATTATCCAAACTTCGACTCGACTTCAGCATCGGTTAATTACGATCAACTCTTTAACCCATACCGCTTTTATGGGCATGACCGCCTTGAAGACAACAACTTCTTATCACTAGGTGTAAGTTATAGTCTTTTTGACACGGTAGGCTTAGAACGTTTGCGTGCAAGTGTAGGACAAAGTTATTACTTTGAAGATCGCCGCGTTACTTTAAACGAACAAGATGAGATTGATACAGAACGTAATACTGGTCCTGTCGTAAGCTTAACAAGCCAACTTAGCCAAAACTTTACGATTGCAGCCAATTCTGCATGGATGTCAAATGGTGATAACGCCCAGAGAGACTTCCAAGTTTACTATACAGGCGACAAAGGCAACCTTTACAACTTAGGTTACTTCTATCGTAAAAACATTCCTGGTCGCCAAAATACTTACGACCAAGTTGTTGCATCGTTTATACAACCAATTAAAGACAATTGGCGTATTATGGGCCACGTACAATATGACATCGATAATGATGTTGCCCGTGAAATTTTACTCGGTGTCAACTACGAATCATGCTGTTGGGGTATCTCAGTCTATGGTCGATCTTACTATAACGATCTAGATGATCCGAAAGCTTCAAATGTTAGTGAAAAACGTGCGATCATGGCTGAAATTACCCTCAAAGGTTTAGGCGGTTTAAACAATAAACTTGCATCTTTACTCGAAAATCGCGTGTTAGGTTTTAACAAAATTAATCAATCTTGGACACAACGTTAATGAAGACAAAGCATCTTAAACAGTTTTTTAAAGCAACAACCCTTGCTGTATTAATATCTTCATCAATGCATAGTTTTGCCCAACCCGCGGATGAAGTTGTGGCAATTGTGGACAATAGCGTAATTTTAAAAAGTGATCTTGAACAAGGAATGGCTGAAGCCACCCATGAATTGCAAGCGCAAAAAAAAGAAGTACCACCTCAACAATACCTACAGTTTCAGGTTTTAGATCAACTTATCTTACGTCAAGCTCAACTTGAACAAGTAAAACGTTATGGCATTAAGCCTGATGAGAAAAGTCTAAATGAAGCAGTACTTAAAGTAGCAAATCAATCTGGTAGCAAAAGCTTAGAAGCATTTCAACAAAAGTTAGATGCTATTGCACCAGGTACTTATGAAAATTTACGTAGCCGTATTGGTGAAGATTTAGCAATCAATCGCTTACGTCAACAACAAGTAATGTCTCGCATTAAAATTAGCGATCAAGATGTTGACAATTTCTTAAAGTCACCTCAGGGACAAGCAGCTCTTGGCAATCAAGTACATGTGATTCACATGCGAATTTCTGGGGACAACCCTCAAGAAGTTCAGAGTGTAGCCAAAGAAGTTCGTTCGAAGCTTGCTCAAAGTAATGACTTAAATGCACTCAAAAAGCTTTCAACTACAAGTGCGAAAGTTGAAGGTGCAGATATGGGGTTCCGCCCTCTTTCGGACATTCCAGCTGAGCTTGCTGCGCGCATTACTCCGCTACAAGAAGGTCAAACAACTGATCTAATCTCTGTACGTGATGGTGTACATGTTCTAAAACTTTTAGAACGTAAGCAAAATGAACAAAAAGCTTTAGTAACACAGTATCAAACTCGCCATATTCTTATTCAACCGTCTGAAGTCGTTAGTCCTGAAAATGCGAAACAAATTATTGATAGCATTTACAAGCGATTAAAAGCAGGACAAGATTTTGCTACACTTGCAGCAACCTATTCAAACGATACAGGTTCAGCACGTGATGGCGGTAGTTTAGGCTGGGTTACACCAGGTATGATGGTTCCTGAGTTTGATAAAAAAATGCAGGAAATTCCTGTAGGTCAAATTAGTGAACCTTTCCAAACTCAATTTGGCTGGCATATCCTACAAGTGACAGACAAACGCGAAAAAGATATGACTCATGAATATCAAGAGCGTATGGCACGTCAAATTCTAGGTGAGCGTCAATTCAACACCGAAGTTGATAGCTGGTTACGTGAAGTACGTGCTAATGCCTATGTAGAAATTAAAGATCCTAGCCTCGACAAGAAGAACTTACCAAAGTAAGTTCTTCTCACCGCTATTAAAACCTGTGTTTATCACAGGTTTTTTTATGAATAAAAATCCAGCTAATAAAAAAACCGGTTATTTACATAACCGGTTTCTATAAATCAAACCCTAACGGGAATTATTTATAACGATCAACCATTTTCTCTAAAGAAATTGGGCGGATCTTATCAGCATTACCAGCTGTACCAAAGGCTTCATAACGATCAATACAAATTTGCTTCATTGAATCTACAGTTTTAGCAAAGTATTTACGTGGATCAAATTCAGCTGGGTTTTCAGCCATAAACTGACGAATTGCACCTGTAGATGCTAAACGCAAGTCTGTATCAATGTTGATCTTACGCACACCATGTTTAATTGCTTCTACAAGCTGTTCAACAGGCACACCATAAGTCTCTTTAATATCACCACCGAATTCATTGATTACTTTCAACCATTCTTGTGGTACAGAGCTTGAACCGTGCATAACAAGGTGAGTATTTGGTAATGCCGCATGAATTTCTTTAATACGGTCAATTGCCAAGATATCGCCTGTAGGTGGACGAGTAAACTTGTAAGCACCATGTGAAGTACCTACAGCAATCGCCAAAGCATCTACATTGGTATCAGCAACAAACTGAGTCGCTTCCTCAACAGAAGTAAGAAGTTGTGAGTGATCAAGTACGCCTTCAGCACCAACACCGTCTTCTTCGCCAGCCATACCAGTTTCAAGGCTACCTAAACAGCCAATCTCACCTTCAACAGAAACACCACATGCATGTGCTAAAGCAACAACATTACGAGTTACATCAACGTTGTATTCGTAAGATGTAGGTGTTTTACCATCTGTACCTAATGAACCGTCCATCATCACAGAGCTAAAGCCAAGCTGAATTGAACGCTGACAGATCTCAGGACTTGTACCATGGTCTTGGTGCATTACCACTGGAATGTGCGGCCATTCTTCAATCGCAGCCAAAATAAGATGGCGCAAGAATGGAGCGCCTGCATATTTGCGAGCTCCAGCTGATGCCTGAACAATCACAGGTGAATTGGTTGCATCCGCGGCAAGCATAATTGCACGCATTTGTTCTAAGTTATTTACGTTAAATGCTGGTACGCCGTAGTTATGTTCTGCAGCGTGATCCAAGAGCTGGCGCATTGAAATGAGTGCCATAATATCCTCCCAGGTAGTGCGGCTTATTCTACCTTGTCATTTATTTCAATTCAGCAACAAATCACAGTATTTCAAAAAAAATCCCTGCATTTGCAGGGACTTTTTAACAAAACACAACAAATTAATGAGTTTCTGAAGCAGCCGGCTCGCTAGAAGCGCTACCTTCAACCACATCGGTATTCTTTTCATCTAAAACTGGCTTATCAAGCGAATCAATTGTAGCTTGCTGTTCAGGAGTTACTTTATCAGCAACTGCTGTAGATGCAGCATCTTGCCCTGCATTAGAAGACTCTTCTTTTTTGCCACAAGCAGTCAACATCACTGGAACAATTAACAAAGCAGCTAAGGTAAGTTTTAAATTCATCACTATTTTCCACAATTGGTGATTTAGTGCTCATTATTTTATTTCAAAAATATGACAATTTAATGACTTATCCATGAAAAAAGGGGTTGAACCCAACCCCTTCTTATTTTTGCATATATCTATTATGCACGTTCTAATAAAACTGCAACTGCTGGCAAAGTTTTACCTTCAACAAACTCAAGGAATGCGCCACCACCAGTTGAAATATAGCCAATTTGGTCAGCAACATTATATTTATCGATCGCAGCAAGTGTATCACCACCGCCAGCAATCGAGAATGCATCAGATTCAGCAACAGCAAGAGAAAGTGCTTTAGTACCTTCGCCGAATTGATCAACTTCAAATACACCAACTGGGCCATTCCAAAGAATCGTTTTAGAAGTAGTCAAAATTTTTGCAAAAGCTTTAGCTGTTTCAGGACCAACATCTAAAATCATATCGTTTGATGTTACATCTTCAACTTTCTTAACAACAGCTTCCGCTGCCGCTAAAGAACTCAAGAAATCTTCAAAATTAATTTGAGATGCATCAGCAACAACAACATCTGTAGGAAGCGGAACACTTACTTTAGCAGCAATTTGTTTTGCAGTTTCAACCAAATCAGCTTCGTATAAAGATTTACCAACGTTGTAACCAGCTGCCGCTAAGAAAGTGTTTGCGATACCCCCACCAACAATAAGTTGATCACAAATAGTAGATAATGAGTTTAAAACATCAAGTTTTGTTGAAACTTTAGAACCAGCAACAATAGCAACCATTGGTTTTTCAGGTGTTTGCATTGCACGACCAAGTGCATCTAATTCAGCAGCTAGTAATGGGCCTGCAGCTGCAACAGGAGCAAAACGAGCAACACCTTCTGTAGAAGCTTCCGCACGGTGAGCAGTACCAAATGCATCCATAACAAATACATCACATAGAGCAGCATACTTTTGTGCAAGCTCAGGATTGTTCTTCTTTTCACCCACATTAAAACGAACATTTTCGAGCAAAACCACTTGCCCAGCCTGAACCTCTACACCATCAAGATAGTCAGTGAATAATTTAACTTCTTGGCTTAATGCTTCAGTTAAATATGCTGCAACTGGTGCAAGTGATTGTTCTGGCTTTGGCTCACCTTCAACAGGACGACCTAAATGCGAAAATACCATTACAGCAGCGCCTTTTTCTAAAGCAGCTTTTATTGTTGGAAGTGCTGCACGTAAACGAGCATCGCTGGTAATCACGCCATTTTTAACAGGAACGTTTAAATCTTCACGAATAAGTACACGTTTACCTGCTAAGTTAAGGTCAGTCATACGCTGAAAATTCATGTAAAGCTCTCTTTATGATTTTAAAAACGCGCCAATTTTAAATGATTACATCAAAAAAGGTTAGTTTTTTTGCATAAAAGCTGTAGAAAGCCAAAGTTTTGATTATGATAGAGGTAGTAATCTAATATTTCATCCATTATGTCTATTCATCCAGATCCACAAATCAATCGTTTAAATGTTTTAGGTGAACCTTTAGCAAGCTGTTGTTTTGATCCTATTACTGGTTATTTTCGAAATGGTTTTTGCCATACGGCGGTAACAGATCTTGGGCAACACACTGTATGTGCCCAAATGACTTCAGAGTTTTTAAATTTTTCACAAAAAATTGGAAATGATCTTATCACCCCTCTACCTGAGGCAGGCTTCCCGGGTTTACAGCCTGGCGACTTCTGGTGCATCTGTGTAACTCGCTGGGTTGAAGCTTATCAAGCTGGGCAAGCACCTCCCATCAAACTCCACGCTTGTCATCAAGCAGTATTAAGCTATGTTCCTTTAGATGTGTTAATGGAATTTGCAGTTTGATGAAGCAACCCAAAATTATCTTGGCATCGAGTAGTCAAACGCGTAAGGATTTGATGAATCGTTTAAGACTCGAATATACCTGTATTAGCCCAGATATTGATGAAAGTCCTTGTGGTGAGAGTCATGCCGACGATTTAGCAAAAAGATTAGCATTTGCTAAAGCACAGCTTATAGCTCAACAGAATCCTCAAGCAATTGTAATTGGATCAGATCAGGTTGCATGGCGAGAACATGCACCTCATGATTTTATTGGTAAGCCATTAAACTTTGAAAATGCCAAAGCTCAATTAACGGCCAACTCTGGTAAAACAGTCTTTTTTAGTACAGCTTTAAGTGTCCAGTGCATTGAAAAGGGTTTTGAACACACTCTCATTGATCACTATCAAGTTAAATTCCGCAATCTAACCCAGTTTGAAATCGAAAGATATATCGAGTTAGACAAACCCTTCCATTGTGCGGGAAGTTTTAAGTGTGAAAGTCTAGGTATTAGTCTATTTGAAAAAATGATAGGCCAAGATCAAACCACTTTAATGGGTTTACCCATGATTCAGCTTTGTCAGATTTTAAGACAGCTTGAACTTCAAATTCCTTAATATTTATTAGCTTATTTATAGGTTATCTCCATGACACAACCTTTAACCGTTTTAGGCGGCATTACTGCTGAACAATTCCTAGCAGAATATTGGCAGAAAAAACCATTACTTGTGCGCAATGCTATGCCTGAAATTATTGGCATGTTAGAGCCAAATGATGTAAAAGAACTTGCTGTAGAAGATCATGTCAGTGCTCGTCTTATTCGCCAAAAAGATAAGAACCCAAATGAATGGCATTTAAAATCATCACCGTTAACCAAAGGTGACTTTCAAAAACTACCAAAACTATGGACGCTTTTGGTACAAGCTGTTGATCATTACTCATTTGATTTAGCCGAGTTATGGAAGAAGTTTCCTTTCATTCCACAATGGCGTCGTGATGATATTATGGTTTCTTATGCCCCTAAAGGTGGTTCAGTTGGAAAACATTTTGACTTTTATGACGTGTTCTTAGTTCAAGGCCATGGACACCGTCGTTGGCAACTAGGACAAATGTGTGATGAAACTACTCAATTTGTACCTAATCAACCTTTAAAGCTTTTACCTGAAATCGATGTTCATTTTGACGAAGTTTTGGCTCCTGGAGACCTTCTATATGTTCCACCTGGATTATCTCACTATGGTGTTGCAGAAGATGAGTGTTTAACCTACTCATTTGGTTTTCGCATGCCTAATATTTCAGGCATGATCGATAGAATTAGCGATCAATTTGCTACCGATGAATTACTACAAAACCCAGTTGTAGATATTGCTCGGAAGAATATTTCTCAAGTTGGTGAAATCAATCCAGAAGAATTAGCTTATTTAAGGGATTTGGTTTTAGCTCAGTTGCAAAACTCATCAGTACTTGATGCTGCTATTATGGCTTACATGACTGAGCCTAAATATCCAGACAATATTCCAGAACCTGATGAAATTGAAATTGAAGATTTAAATGCTATTTTGTCAGAACGCTATGAATTATTGCTAGAACCTGCTTCTCGCCTGCTTTATAAAGAACAAAATGGTGTTTTAAAGTTTTGGGGTAATGGAGAAGATTTACCAATTGTGGAATCTTTTGCCACTCAACTTAAAGCTATAGCTGACGGAAAAAGCATTCCTTTTAATAGCGAACTAAGCAGTTCGGATATTTTAGAGAATATTGTTCAATTATTAAATGATTCAATTATCATGCTTCTACCTCCTGCGGAATAATATTAGCTCATCATCACGAAAGGAGAAATTTATAAATTTCTCCTTTTTTCTTTTATAAATACATGTTTAAATATACCATTCTTTAAACCCATGTTTATGGTTATTCGTTTATGGTATAAATCAATCTTGCTAAGTGAAAAAATGATCTATTACAGACTTTGTAAAATATAGAATTTTTTTTAATAAATATAAAATTTATATTTAGAGCATTTGGCTTTATATCTTTTATTGTTTTCAAAAAACGTATTTTTTTCTATCAATAACAATCAATACAATGTAAAATTGCGCGTTCGTGCTTTTTATTTATGCATTCCACCATTTAGGCTAAGAGCAAAATATTTGTGTGAGGCTATCAAAATATGTCAAAAAAAGATGACATCATTACCACTGCTTTAAGACTTTTTAACTCATATAGTTATAATTCTATAGGAGTAGATCGTATCATCAGTGAGTCTGGTGTAGCAAAAATGACATTTTATAAATACTTTCCTTCAAAAGAGAAACTTATTGAAGAGTGTTTATTGTTGAGAAACTCACTTTTGCAAAATTCTCTTACTGCTGCTATTTCCCATGAAGATGAAAACAATCCATTAGCTCGTATTAAAGCAATATTTTTATGGTATTCAAATTGGTTTAATAGTGACGATTTTAATGGGTGTATGTTTCAAAAAGCCCTAGAAGAAGTATTAAAACAGTACCCTTCTACTCACCAGCCTGCAACCTTATATAAAATATGGTTGACCCAGCTAATGCAAGACCTTCTTATTGAACTTAAAATTGAAGAGTCCCGCCCTTTAGCTTTACTTCTAGTCAATATTTTAGAAGGTATGACCATTCAAGCTCAAGTTGAACATGGTTCAGTAAAAATTTATGACTACTGGAAACGTGTGGAGAGATTAATTGAGTTTGAAAAAACTGCACATTAAAAAATAAAGCGTGATATTATTCTTCTTATGTTGTTGAATCTTCTTCTTATTCATCACGCTGCGTCTGAAAGTCATTCTAGTTTAGAGTTAGACTTCTTTTTGGAATAAGATTCCAAACCAGAATATACAGACCTGTCTGTATGTGTTCCATTATATCTTTAAAAAGTAAAAACTCAATCTTTTTTTATCGACTTTTTTGACATAAATCAGAATTAACTATTGATGAGAGTTAAAACAAGGATTGTTTACTTCAACTTTGTTTCATTTATACTTAACAATTACGCTTCTCACACAACGCAACACTTTCGACACAAAACAACTACAAATTCTTGTTTTGCCTTAATAATGCTATATATTTATCAATTACACTTATAAACCTTTTCAACAAAAACAATTGGATTGATTAGTTTTGCTACATTCATTTCTGCAAGATCAATCTATACTATGCCGGCCATATTGATATAGGTATAAAGTATGAAAGATGGACTCCAAATTGAAGAAATGAAAAATGCGGCTGATTCTGTCGTAGGAACATTAAAGTCTTTAGCTAACACTGACCGTTTATTAATTTTATGTCACTTAGCTCATGAGGAGTTGAATGTCTCTCAGATCGAAGACAAAACACAAATTACCCAGCCCACCCTTTCACAACAATTGATGATGTTACGTAAAAGTGATGTTGTTTCAACCCGTCGTGATGGCAAACAAATTTTCTACTCTATAAAGGATGATAAGATGCATTCAATTTTAAATATGCTTTATCAGTTATATTGCATAAAGTAACTGATCTGCACTTATAAAATTATAATAATATTAATGTATTTCCTGAAATATGCGATTTTTCAACTTGGTAGCGGGTGTAGTTGTTCCAGCAAAGAGGATTGAAAATTCGCGTAGTTTTTCTAGTATTCAAATCTACTGAAAACAAAAATAATCTCTTCTATTTCTTTTTACATTTTTTATCTTTAAACACTCATTTGCTAAACAGCCAAGTCTACATAATTGGTTTATTGATTGTAATGTAAGCAAAACATCTTTCTTACCACTTTAATAATATTATTTTAATATTTTAAAAACATATACTTAATATTACCACAGCTTATAAACTCGATTAGTTGCTATAAAAAAGCTTAAGATTCCGATCACTTAAGTATAAAATACTCCGCTTGTTCAACCTTTAGCCACGAATAGGTTAATAAGGCCTTTATATGCTTGAATTCTTTTCTCGATTAAGCTTAGTCACCAAAATTATTATTGCGATTGTTTTAGGGATAGGCGTTGCACTATTATTTCCAAACGTTACACCCTATCTAAGCTTGTTTGGTGAACTGTTCATTAAAGCATTGAAATCAGTTGCTCCTATTTTAGTTTTTGTATTGGTTCTCTCTTCTATTGCCAACTTCCAAGTAGGTCATAGTGCAAATTTACGTCCAGTCTTATTACTTTATGTTGTGGGCATGCTATTAGCTGCTTTTAGTGCGGTAATTGCTAGCTTGTCTTTTCCAAGTACCTTATTTCTCAACACTGTTTCACATAACAACCTACAAGCGCCAGGTAGCCTCGCTGATATATTAAAAAACTTGCTTTTAAGTTTTATTGCAAACCCAGTACAAGCGATTAGCGAAGCAAACTTTATTGGTATTCTTGCATGGGCAATTGGTCTCGGTTTGGCAATGCGCCACAGCTCAGATACCACTAAGCAAGTGATGCATGATGTTTCACATGCAGTGAGCGCGATTATCCATAAAGTGATTGCATTTGCTCCGGTGGGTATTTTTGGTTTAGTGGCAGTAACTTTTGCTGATGCCGGTTTAGCAACGCTTGAGAGCTATGCACAATTATTAGCTGTTCTACTAGGAACAATGCTTTTTGTTGCTCTTGTAGTTAATCCAATTTTAGTAGGTTTAACAATTCGTGGTAATCCATATCCACTCGTTTTTAAATGCTTAAAAGAAAGTGGTATTACGGCATTCTTTACACGTAGTTCAGCAGCTAACATTCCGGTTAACCTCGATTTAGCTGAGCGTTTAGGCGTTAACCCATCTACTGCAAGTGTTTCTATTCCTTTAGGTGCAACTGTTAACATGGCTGGTGCAGCTGTGACCATCACGGTACTTACGTTAGCAACCGTACATACATTAGGAATTCATGTTGATTTAGCAACCATGATTATTTTATCAGTAGTCGCTACAGTTTCAGCATGTGGAGCATCTGGTGTTGCAGGCGGTTCACTACTTTTAATTCCTGTAGCTTGTAGTTTATTTGGTATTTCATCAGAAATTGCAATGCAAGTTGTTGCGGTAGGTATGATTATTAGTGTATTACAAGATTCAACGGAAACGGCTCTTAACTCATCTACTGATGTTTTATTTACAGCCGCAGTTGATATTCGCTCCAAACAAAACTCTTAGAGAACATGCCATTTCAACGTTTACCAAACTGGTTCCAAATTGGTGCCTTCTTACTGGCGATCAATGCTGGAATGATTAATGTATTAGGGCTAATCACCCTTTTACATCAGTCAGTTTCGCATATGACAGGTAATGTCAGTATGCTAGCGATGAGTTTGGTAAACTGGCAATTTGAACACATCATATATTTAGTACTTGTTATACTGTGTTATGTATGTGGATCATTTTATAGCGGCTTTATTTTAGGTAACAGTCATTTTAAATTAGGCCGTCGATATGGCCTTCCTTTAAGCTTAGTTGCTCTCTTTATTTTTCTCTGTTGGCTATTACTCCCTTATTTTCCCAAATATGGATTATTATGGGCTTGTGTCGCCATGGGATTACAAAATGCCATGGTCAGCCATTATAAAGGGACCATTATCAGAACCACTCATTTATCAGGTGTTTTGACAGACCTTGGTCTTGCTCTTGGTTACATGGCACGTGGTTTAAAAGTTGAGAACCGTCGTATAATTTTGCATCTACTTATTTTTTCAGGTTTTCTGTTTGGTGGTATAATTGCTGCTTTAGTTCACCCCTACTTGAAATTGCAAGCATTTTTGCTTCCAGCAATTTTGAGTTTAACTCTCAGTATTTCGTATTGGGTTGTTTATTTTCACAGTTCTTCTTCAAATTCGGATTAAGTCATGGTTAAAAATGCCTTACAAGCTCAGTTACTCAAAGCTGGTTTAGTTGATAATAAAAAAGCGAAAAAGCTAACCAAACAAGCTCAACACGAGCAACGTACAGGCCAAAGTAATGAGGCAGAAATTAAGGCAAATATTGAAAAAGCTCAAAAAGAGAAACTAGCAAAAGATCAAGCTCTAAATTTAGAAAAACAACAACAACTTGAAGAAAAAGCATTGAAAGCTTCAATCATTCAAATGATTAAGCAACACAAAATTACTGATTTTGCTGGCGATGTCGCTTATCAATTTATTGATGAAAATAAAGTTAAAAAAGTCTACCTATCTCAGCAAGTCTATAATGCCCTTGTAACAGGAAGCTTAGTGATTGCTAAAGATCAAGATCAGTACGCTTACCTTCCAAAGGCTTTAGCTGAAAAGATTGATCAAAAGATGCAAGGCTTTATTTTGATTAATAATGCAGAGAAAAACGAACAAACTACCGACGAAGAAGATCCATACGCAGCGTATGTTATTCCAGATGACTTAATGTGGTAATTTTCTCAAGCCTTTATCAATTATGCGATAAAGGCTTATACTTTTTAAATTAATTATTAATATTTTATCAATTATTAAAAAAACTATAAAAATTACATTCAGGTCAAATTCATTCACCACTTCATCTATTATTATCGATATAATGAATAAAACATTTTGTCTTTACCATGCCTTTTAGGCTTTTCCCGATTCCAACTTTATGTCTTGTCTAAATCATGTCAGTTTTAGCCAAAGATATAAAACATAAACTTTAATGTGTTTTCACACATATCCGAAAGATCAATATCTTTGTCGAGCTTGATCTAACTGACTTTATTGCAAAATTAAATTGCGGAATTTTAATAAACTAGCTGATGTATAAAGGTAGTCATTCATGCTGAAGTGGTTTGAAAAACTTGTCGATCCTTATCCAACCAAAGGTCTGGATGAGCCCTTACCAACACGCTTTTTCCCATTTGTTTGGCAAGCTACTGAAGGCGTACGTCCATACTTACTACTTCTTGTTATCTGTACAGCGGGTGCAGCGACATTTGAAGCATTGCTCTTTTCAAAAATTGGACAACTTGTAGACTGGTTAAGTAAAAGTCAACCTGAAAGTTTTTTAAGCCAACATGCTTCAAATATCCTTATTTTAATAAGTGTCTTATTTGCTAATATTTTATTTGTTAATATTCAATCCATTATAAAACATCAGATTTTATATAGCACTTTTCCAATGCGCTTACGTTGGCGCTTTCACAATCTTTTATTAAAACAAAGCCTAGATTTTTTCCATAATGATTTTGCAGGTCGCCTTTCAGCAAAGGTTATGCAAACAGCTTTAGCCATCCGCGAATTCTGGATTATTCTGGGCGATATGTTGGCTTACGTCAGCATTTACTTTATTACTGTTAGTATTGTTCTTGGTGCAATTTCACCGACTTTACTTATTCCACTTATGGTTTGGTTGGGCTTATTTTTATTAAGTGCTTGGTTCTTTATTCCGCGTTTAAGCAAAGTGTCACAACAACAAGCCGATGCACGTGCCGTAATGACTGGCCGCGTAACTGACGCCTATACAAATATTCAAACAGTTAAACTATTTGCCCATGCAGGCCGTGAAAGCCAATACGCAAAAGCCTCAATGAAAGAGTTTATGACAACGGTCTATGCGCAAATGCGTTTAGGTACTCTTTTTGAAGTTAGTATCAATATGCTTTCTGCTGTTTTATTTGTAGGCGTGATTGGTACCGCAGTTTGGTTATGGACTCAAGGTTTAGCGGCTTTAGGTGTTATTGCTGCAACTACAGCCATGATTTTAAAACTTAATAGTATGGCTGAGTTTATGATGTGGCATATGTCCGCGTTATTTGAAAATGTTGGAACCATTCAAGATGGTATGCAAACACTCGGCAAAAAAATCAATATTCAAGACAAACCAGAAGCAAAACCACTTGCAGTAAAACAAGGTGAAATCGTATTTAAAGATGTCACTTTTGCCTACAACAATAAAAATGTTATCGATCACTTTAATTTACATATTAAAGCAGGTGAAAAGATCGGTATTGTTGGGCGCTCAGGTGCAGGTAAGTCTACTCTCATCCAATTACTTTTACACTTCTATCATCTTAAAGAAGGTGCAATTTTAATTGATGGACAAAATATTGAAGATGTTACACAAGATAGTTTGAGAGCGAATATTGCTTTAGTTACTCAAGACACGTCCCTACTACATCGCTCAGTTGCCGAGAACATTAAATATGGTCGTCCAGATGCAACTGATCACGATATGAAAAGTGCTGTTCATAAAGCTAAAGCAGCTGAGTTTATTCCCCAGCTTGTAGACCTAAAGGGTCGTTCTGGTTATGACGCACAAGTTGGTGAACGTGGTGTCAAACTTTCAGGCGGTCAAAGACAACGTATCGCTATTGCACGTGTTTTCCTAAAAGATGCACCAATTTTAATATTAGATGAAGCAACAAGTGCACTAGACTCTGAAGTTGAAGCAGCCATTCAGTCTAGTTTAAATGACCTGATGGTTGATAAAACGGTTATTGCAATTGCTCACCGTTTGTCTACCATTGCTCAAATGGACCGTTTAATAGTTCTTGATGAAGGTAAAATTGCAGAGCAAGGTACGCATGAAGAATTAATTGCCAAAAATGGTATATATGCACAATTATGGAAACGTCAAACTGGTGGCTTTCTTATTGAGCAAAAAGTAGTACAGGGTCAAGATTAATGCTTTATTTAGAAGATTTAAAAGTTGGTGATCGTTTTATTAGTCGTGAATATGAAATTACACTAGATGAAATTAAACAGTTTGCAAGCCAGTATGACCCCCAACCTTTTCATACAAATGAAGAGCTAGCCAAAGAAGACCCTATCTTTAAAGGTATTGCCGCTAGTGGGTGGCATACTTCTGCAATTACGATGCGCTTATGGACAGAGTGTATGCCAATTCATGGCGGACTAGTGGGTTCAGAGTCTAGTCTGCGGTGGCCACGTCCAACACGACCAGGTGATCGTATTCATGTTGAAGCTGAAATTTCCGCCATTACACCATCCAAAACAAAATTGGATCGTGGTATTGTAAGTTACGTTACACAAGCCTTAAATCAACATGGGGATGTTTTACTTATTTCGACGACAAAAATCGTTGTCTTTAAAAAGAATGTTTAATGAATCGTTGATATGATTGTCTAACAGTTTTTATAAACTCAAATTATATTTCATGACAAGATGTGTAAGAAATGCACGTAGAGAATTGATGAGAGCAACGGAACGCATATGAAAATTACCTCAGCTCGTCAAGATCAAGGTATTCCAGGAGTCTATGGCTTATTGCTTTTAGATGTTGTTTCACGTTGGGGATACAACGATGAGACTTTATTTGCTCCTTTTCATCTTACTAGTGAGCAATTGGCCGACCCTGAGTATCGTATTTCAACACCTGTAGCAAATGAACTGGTTAAACATGCCTTAAATCTCACTGGTGAAAGTACATTGGGGTATCATATTGGCACCCAAATGCGCATTTCGATTCATGGATTTATTGGTTACGCAATAATGACAGCAAAGGATATTACAGAAGCGATTGCTCTTGCTGCTCGTTTTATCCAGTTACGCTTACCTTTTCTACAACTCTATTTTTCTACATTTGGTCCCAAAGCCACATTACAGTTGCAATGTGATATTGAATTAGAGCCACTTCGCACCGAAATTGTTTTAGGCTTAACGATTGGCATTATGACGATGGCAAAAGCAATGACAGGTATTGAAGATTTAGCGGGCGATGTCGACTTAGATTTTCCAGAACCAGCAGGCTTTGATAAATATAAGAGCAAACTAAGCAGTACTATTCGGTTTAATCAGCCTCATTTAATTTCTAGTTTTGATAAAAAATATTTAGGTCTTAAATTAATTAATTCAGATCCAATCGCCAGTCAAATTGCTATTAACCAATGTGAGGCTGAACTCTCTGCTTTAGGTGAACGCCGCCGTTTAGCAATGCGTGTACGTGATATTTTAAGTAATTCGGAACAACATTACTTAAGCATAGAAAATGTGGCAGAATACTTACACATGTCAGATCGCACATTAAAGCGACAGTTGGCAGCGGAAGGAACTTCATTTTCAACATTAGTAGATGAAGTCCGCTATCGTCATGCGACTTCTTTACTTTCACGTACAGATTATAGTCTTGAACAAATTGCGGATGAACTAGGTTATTCTGATGTCGCAAATTTCAGCCGAGCATTTAAACGCTGGAGTGGTCGTAGTCCTAGTAACTGGCGCAAAGACCCCTATTTATAATGTTATTAAAATATTGGACACAAGCTTAAGGAGTTGTCATGAATCACCCTTCAGAATTGAAGTATGCACGTACACATGAGTGGGTAAAAGTTGAAGGTGATCTTGTTATTACAGGGATTACCGACCATGCACAAGATGAGCTTGGAGACTTGGTCTATGTTGAAACTCCAGAAGTGGGCAGCCAAGTAACAGCTGGCGAACAAGCTGGAGTAGTTGAATCAGTTAAAACTGCTTCTGACATCCACGCTCCTGTTTCTGGTACAGTAGTAGAAGTAAATACAAACCTTGAAGATGATCCGGATTTTGTAAATGAAGATCCATACGGGAAAGGCTGGATTTATAAAATTAAGCCAGACAACATGGCAGACGTTGAAAAACTTTTAACAAATGAAGAATATGAAGCTGGCTTATAAAATTTAGCATTGCTTTCAATATTCGATAAAAACCAGTTTACTTTTAAACTGGTTTTTTTATATATGTATAAAATAGTTATAAAACTGGATGCGTAGGATCAATAACATGACAAGACTTGTTGTATTTTCTGGTGCAGGTATGAGTGCAGAAAGTGGAATTAGTACTTTTCGTGACAGTAATGGCCTATGGGAAAATTATGATATACAGCAAGTTGCTACTCCGGAAGCTTGGGATAAAGACCCTGCGTTAGTCCAACGGTTTTATAACGAACGCCGTAAAAATATTTTAGAAGCTCAGCCAAATGAAGCTCATCAATATATTGCCAAATTACAAAACCATTTCGATGTACAAGTCATTACACAAAATATTGATGATTTACATGAACGTGCTGGTAGCCAGAATGTGTTGCATCTACATGGTAATATTCGATTAGCGAAAAGCTCTGGACCAAATTCCGAATATACAAATGAATTTTATGAAATTAATGGGTGGAAATTAGATCTAGAACATGACTTTTGTCCAAATGGCTATCCACTTCGCCCTCATGTGGTTTGGTTTGGTGAAGCAGTTCCAGCATTTGAAGAAGCCATAAAGCAAGTGCATGAAGCAGATATTTTCATTGTTATTGGTTCAACCTTAAGTGTTTACCCTGTTGCTGCTTTAGTTCATGAAATTCCTAACTACACTGAAGCCTACTATATAGATCCCCAAGCAGATCATTCTCGTGTTCCATCTCAATATAAACTATTAAATATGACAGCCACAGAAGGTATGAAAGAGCTATTTCATCAATTGACGAGCTAATATTTCTTTCATTTTTATTGCAAATTTCACCTCTAAAGTTGTCTCTTCACATGAAATTGATGCGAAAACACTCAACTCATGTCAAATTTTTTCTTGAGACATATATTGTCATTGCTAATTTTGTAACCAAACATGCTGATCTATTTTCTAAATTTACTATTTTTATAATTTTCTAAACAATAAATGAATTATTTATACTACATAAACTATTGATTAAATTTAGTTTAATTTTAATTGTAATTAAAATTACATTGGTTTACATAAAAATACACAAAACACATCACAAAGATAACAGAGCAAAAAATTTCTTTTGTGGTTGAATCTCAACCTCTTGAAATGCCGTACAAGAAAACAGCGACCTGGATTAGGTTACAATCACGGATTATGGATATAAGGACACACATCCATTATGAGTTATTTTGATCCCACCCTCATCATGTTTATGGTGTACATCGTAGCAATGGTACTTATCGGCTTATTTGCCTACCGTGCTACAAGCGACTTCTCTGATTATATTCTTGGTGGTCGTAGTTTAGGCAGTTTCGTTACTGCATTATCCGCAGGCGCATCAGACATGAGTGGTTGGTTACTCATGGGCTTACCAGGAGCGATTTATCTTTCTGGTTTATCTGAAGCGTGGATTGCAATTGGTCTAATTATCGGTGCTTGGCTTAACTGGTTACTGGTTGCTGGTCGATTACGCGTTCATACTGAAATCCAAAATAATGCACTCACTCTGCCCGACTATTTTACAAGTCGATTTGATGACAAGAAAAAGATTCTTCGTATTTTCTCTGCCGTTATTATCTTGGTTTTCTTCGCAATTTACTGTGCCTCAGGTATGGTAGCTGGCGCTCGTTTATTTGAAAATTTATTTGGTATGTCATATACCACCGCAATCTGGCTAAGCGCTATTGCAACAATCAGTTATGTTTGTATTGGTGGATTTTTGGCAATTAGCTGGACTGATACTTTCCAAGCTGGCTTAATGATTTTTGCCCTTTTGCTCACCCCAATCGTAACTTACCTTGCAATTGGCGACACAACTCAGTTCGTAACGCTTATTGAAACTGCTCGCCCACATGCATTTAACATTGTTTCAGATTTAAGTGTGGTGGCCGTTTTATCTTCAATGGCTTGGGGTTTAGGCTATTTTGGCCAACCGCATATTCTTGTACGCTTCATGGCTGCTGACTCTGTAAAATCAATTCCTGCTGCTCGTCGTATTGGCATGACTTGGATGATTTTATGTTTAGTTGGTGCAGTCGGTGCCGGTTTCTTTGGTATTGCGTATTTCCAGCAACATCCTGAGCTTGCAGGTGTTGTAAGTAAAAACCCTGAAACTGTATTTATGGAATTGACTAAAATTTTATTCAATCCATGGATTGTCGGTATCATTCTAGCTGCTATTTTAGCTGCGGTTATGAGTACATTAAGCTGTCAACTGTTGGTATGTTCAAGTGCGCTAACTGAAGATTTGTACAAAGGCTTCATCCGTAAAAATGCTTCTCAAAAAGAGCTTGTATGGGTTGGCCGTATCATGGTACTTGCAATTGCTGTTCTGGCAATTGTGCTCGCTGGTAATCCTGACAGTAAAGTTCTTGGTCTTGTTGCTTATGCGTGGGCTGGTTTTGGTGCCGCATTTGGACCACTCATCATCTTGTCATTGTTCTGGAAACGTATGACTTTAGAAGGTGCTTTAGCAGGTATGATCGTAGGTGCAGTTGTTGTAATTGGTTGGAAAAATCTTTTCGCAAGCACTGGTGTTTACGAAATTATTCCTGGCTTTATCTGTGCATTTATCAGCATCATCGTAGTGAGCTTGATTAGCAAAACTCCAAATACTGATGTAACTGATCGCTTCGAACAAGCTGATAAACTCTATAAAGAAAGTGTATAAAAATGAATAAAATAAAAAGGGGCTCTGGCCCCTTTTTATTTATTTTTAGTTTTGATTTTAATTTTTGAACTATCTTTTACAACTTGCATCACAGGGTAGCTACGCGTTTCTTTCACACCTGGTAATTGCCATAGTACCTGTCCAGCAATACGTCTAAACTCTTCCATACTGCCACTTCGTAATTTAATTAAAAAATCAAATCCGCCACTAACCATATGGCATTCAACGATCTCTGGATAATGCACTACTGCGTCAATAAACTCATCTAAAACATTGGGTGTTGTTTTATCGAGTAACACTTCAACAAAAACCAAAAAATTTGCATTTAACTTAACTGGATTTAATTTAGCTTCATAACCCAAGATAAATTCATCCTTCGTCAGCTTCTGCACCCGGGCCATAACCGCAGTTGGAGATAGGTTTACAAGTTCAGCCAATCTACTGTTAGAAATACGCCCATCTGTTTGAAGAATATCCAAAATTTTTAAATCTGTACGATCAAGGCTTAATAAGGGGCCATTCATCTGAATTTTCCTCTAAAAAATGGGCAAAATATAGTGAGTTATTCGGTGTTTCTTCTGTAATGATAAATTATCTAAACCTCTCTACTCAAGATGAGTTTACGAGAGCTGGTTGGCGGAAATAGATATGAACACAATGGATACTTTTCATCAAATGGATAAATCTCACCAAGGCTATATCACCGAATTCAACGATAAAAGTGAGTTTGAACAACGCATTAATACAGCTTGGCGTCGTGCCGAACCTGAAGCTGTAGAAGAGCTATTACAAGCTGCTGCGGTATCTGATGATTTAGATCATAAAATTTATGACCTTGCATTTAACCTTGCCCATAATTTACGTGAACGTAAGACCTCTTCGGGTAAAGCGGGTATTGTTCAAGGGTTATTACAAGAATTCTCTCTGTCTTCACAAGAAGGCGTGGCTTTGATGTGTCTTGCTGAAGCTTTGCTTCGTATACCAGACACAGCAACACGTGATTTGCTCATTCGCGATAAAATCAACCAAGGTAACTGGAAAGAACACGTTGGCCAAAGTAGCTTAATGTTTGTAAATGCTGCAGCATGGGGCCTCATGTTAACCGGTAAGCTTATGGAGACACCTAAGCAGACCAGTCTTTCAAGTGTACTTACTGGCCTTTTAGCCCGTAGTGGTCGTGGCATTATTCGTAAAGCAGTTGATGTAGCAATGCGTATGATGGGTGAACAGTTTGTAACTGGTGAAACCATCGAAGAAGCTGTCGACCACGCAAAAGTACTTGAAGATAAAGGTTTCCGCTATTCTTATGACATGTTAGGTGAAGCTGCCTTAACCGAACATGATGCTGAACGCTACTTTAACGATTACACACAAGCCATTCATGCAATTGGTAAAGCGTCTAATGGTAAAGGCGTTTATGATGGCCCTGGTATCTCAATTAAGCTTTCTGCTTTACATCCACGTTACCAACGTGCGCAAATTGAACGTGTTCATAAAGAACTCTACGGCAAAGTATTTGAGCTCGCTCGTTTAGCTAAACAGTACAACATTGGTTTAAATATCGATGCAGAAGAATCTGAACGTTTAGAAATTTCTCTTGAGTTACTTGAGCGTCTTTGTTTTGAGCCAGAACTTGAGAACTGGAAAGGTATTGGCTTCGTTATTCAAGCTTACCAAAAACGCTGTTTCTTCGTAGTTGATTATATTATTGATCTTGCTAAACGCAGCCAAAAGCGTCTCATGATTCGCCTTGTAAAAGGTGCATATTGGGATAGCGAAATCAAGAAAGCTCAAATCGAAGGTATGGATGACTACCCTGTCTTCACTCGTAAAGTACATACAGATTTATCTTATATTGCTTGTGCTAAAAAATTACTTGCTGCCCCTGAGTTCATCTATCCACAATTTGCAACTCATAATGCTCAAACATTGGCAACGATTTATCATTTAGCTGATCCAAGCAAATATTATGCTGGTCAATATGAGTTCCAATGCTTACACGGTATGGGTGAACCACTTTATGAACAAGTTGTGGGTCCTCGTGAGCAAAATAAATTAGGCGTACCATGCCGTATTTATGCTCCGGTTGGTAACCATGAAACTTTGTTAGCTTATTTAGTTCGTCGTTTACTCGAAAATGGTGCAAACACTTCATTTGTTAACCGTATTGCCGATAAAACACTTAAAGTTGAAGATCTCATTCAATCTCCAATTTATGATATTCGTCATGCAGCTAAGCTTGAAGGTTCAGTTGGTTTAAAACATCCATCAATTCCACTACCTTTAGATATGTACGGAACACTTCGTAAAAACTCTAAAGGTTATGATTTAGCAAACGATACTCCACTCGCTGCTTTAGACAGCACAGCTCAAGAATTACGTAATCGTATTTGGCAAAGTCATCCATTATTGGCAAATAACGAGTCGTTAGAGCAAAGTCACTCTGTTGCAATTACAAACCCAGCACAAAATGATGAAATTGTTGGTTATGTGCAAGAAGCTGATCTTAAGCATGTTGAAATTGCGCTTAATGCAGCTGAACAAGCTCAATCAGAATGGTCAAATACGCCTAAAGAACAGCGTGCTCAACACTTAAAACGTGCAGCTGACCTAATGGAAAGTCGTATTCAAGAATTGATGGTTTTGCTTTGCCGTGAAAGCGGTAAAACCTATGCTAATGCGATTGCAGAAGTTCGTGAAGCTGTAGATTTCCTACGTTACTACGCCACTCAAGTTGAGAATCTTCCTGCAAATACAGCTATTCAGCCTTTAGGTACTGTACTTTGTATTAGCCCGTGGAACTTCCCTCTTGCAATTTTCTCTGGCCAAATTGCTGCAGCATTAGTGAGTGGTAACTGTGTTATTGCTAAACCTGCTGAACAAACCCCATTAATCGCAGCTCAAGCAGTTCAGATTTTATGGGAAGCCGGTATTCCACATGGTGCTGTACAGCTACTCCCTGGCCGCGGTGAAACAGTAGGTGCTCAGCTTAGCCAAGATCGACGCATTGATGGCATCATGTTTACTGGCTCAACTGAAGTTGCAAAAATTTTGCAGAAAACAGTTTCAAAACGTTTGGCTGCTAATGGTCAATCTATTCCTCTCATTGCAGAGACTGGTGGTCAGAATGCAATGATTGTGGACTCATCTGCTTTAACGGAACAAGTTGTACTTGATGTTGTAAGTTCTGCATTTGATAGCGCAGGTCAACGTTGCTCTGCTTTGCGTATTTTATGTGTACAAGAAGATAGTGCTGCAACCGTTATTAAAATGCTTAAAGGTGCAATGCAACAGTTAATTGTTGGTAACCCTGCTATTTTAAAAACGGATATTGGTCCTGTTATTGATGAAGAAGCAAAACAGACAATTGATCAACATATCCAAAAAATGAAGTCTAAGGGTTATCCAGTTCATCAATTGATGTTTGGTGCAACTAACCAAAATGAATTGAGCAAAGGAACTTTTGTTGTACCGACAGCAATTGAGTTACCTAACCTCGATGACTTACAACGCGAAGTTTTCGGTCCTGTTTTACATATCATTACCTATAAGTATGGTGAGCTTGAACAACTTATTTCACGTATTAATGCCAAAGGTTATGGTTTAACAATGGGTCTGCATACTCGTATTGATGAAATCATCCAAACCGTTATTCAACATGCTGAAGTTGGTAACCTTTATATCAACCGTAATATTGTTGGTGCTGTTGTTGGTGTTCAACCATTTGGTGGTGAAGGTTTATCTGGTACTGGTCCGAAAGCTGGTGGTCCGCTTTATATGTATCGCTTAATGCAAAATTGTTCAAATAAAGTATTGGCAACACCATTTGCTATGAAAAATGAACAAACTGCATATGAAGGCTTTAACCGAGAGGTTTATCAGAGCTTACAAAACTGGGCGAAACAGCATTTACCTCAAGCAAATCGTGATATTGAACCATTTGGTGTAGGCAAGTTTTATGAGTTACAAGGCCCTACTGGGGAAAGTAACCAATATATTATTTTGCCACGTCACCGTGTGCTTTCAATTGCTGACACTGAAGAAAATCAATTGCATCAATTGCTCGCAATTTTTGCAGTGGGTAGCCAAGCTGCTGTAATGCCAAATAGTCCATTGTTGGCAAAACACAAACAAACGTTGCCAAAAGATGTACTTGATGCAATTACTACAGTTAAAAACATTACATCAGATAATTTTGATGCTGTTTTACATCATGGCAACCGTGAGGAAGTTCTTTCATTACAGCAAGAAATTGCTAGCCGCTCTGGCGCAATTGTTGGCATTACACATGTTGAATCAAATGAATCGATTCCACTTGAACGTTTAGTAATTGAACGCGCAATTAGTGTGAATACAGCCGCTGCTGGTGGTAATGCAAGCTTAATGACTATGTCTGACTAACGCATAATTTATTTAAAAAGCCCAAATCTCAGTATTTGGGCTTTTTTGTTTAATGAAGTAATCTATTTTTAAATATATAAATTTTATAGATTAGAGAGTTTCGTAGTGATCTTTTTAGAATCAGAGCAATATCAACAAAAATGTATTCAACTTTTTAATTCGTATAAAAAAGATATTTCCACACTTCTCCCATTTGCCAAAGTTGAGCATATAGGTTCTTCTGCAATACCTCATGCAATTTCCAAAGGTGATCTAGATATTTATATCGAAGTTATGCCTGACCAATTTGAATTCGCAATAAACCAGTTAAAAACACTTAATTTTATAGAGAAACAAAATACGCTTAGAACACACGAGCTTTGTATGCTCGAATCACTGAACAACGATGATGTTGCATTTCAAGTTGTAGTAGCCGATTCAGTATTTACGTTTTTCTTAACATTTAGAAATAAGCTTATAGACTCACCAAAGCTCGTAAACGAATATAATCAACTAAAATTAGAGTGTAGTCATTTAGACCATGATCAATATAGAAAAGTAAAATCAGATTTTATTCAAAATGTCTTAAATCATCTCTAATTTAAGTATCCTATTTGTTTATGAATATCTGAGTAAAATTGGCTCCTGCAAGCGCGTTTTTTTTGGTACCATTCACTATTTGATTCTGTTTAAATTTTCTTTGTCTATGACCTCTTCTTATCGTCAACAACTTCAAGCTAAAATTGACCGCATTACTACTCAATTTTCTGAATTTACACCGCCTACATTAGAAGTGTTTGAATCACCTGAACAACATTTCCGTATGCGTGCTGAGTTTCGGATCTGGCATACAGAAAATGATATGTTTTATGCCATGTTTGAACGTAACGATGAAGACAAGCAAAAAACAGTTGTTCGCATAGACGAGTTTCCTATTGCTGATAAAAGCATTAATGATTTAATGCCGAAACTTTTGGAAGAACTTAAAGCAGAACATAAGCTTTCTAACCGTATATTTGAAGTGGATTTCCTCGCAACACTAAGCGGGCAAATGCTAGTTACTCTAATTTATCACCGTAAATTAGATCAGGAATGGGAACAAGCAGCTAAAACACTTGCTGAAAAGCTAAATATTAAAATTATGGGCCGTAGCCGTGGCCAAAAAATTGTGATTGGCGACGACTTTGTTGTAGAAGAATTTGAGCTTTTAAATCGCACATTCAAATATAAACAAATTGAAAGCAGCTTTACCCAACCTAATGCTCAAGTTTGCAAAAAAATGCTGCAATGGGCATGTGATGCAGCGGAAGGTTCGAAAAAACATTTATTAGAACTTTATTGTGGTAATGGTAACTTTACCCTTCCGTTATCACTAAAATTCGAACGCGTACTTGCTACAGAACTTGCTAAATCATCAGTCTATGCCGCTCAATGGAATATTGAACAAAACCAGATTGATAATATTCAGGTAGCTCGTCTATCGGCTGAAGAGTTTACTCAAGCATATCAAGGTGAGCGTGAGTTCCGCCGTCTACAAGAAGCAAATATTGATATTCAGAGCTATGACTTTGACACGGTATTCGTAGACCCTCCGCGTGCCGGAATTGATGATGAAACTTTAAAACTTTTACAAGGTTTTGAGCGTATCATCTACATTTCATGTAATCCCGACACTTTATATGAAAACTTAAAAACACTCACAAAAACTCATCGAGTGACTAAGTTTGCTTTGTTCGATCAGTTTCCTTATACACATCATGTCGAGTCAGGTGTATTACTTGAGAAGATTTAAACAAAATCTTTCAATGTAACCAAATTTTATAAGGAGATTAAATATCTCCTTATTTTTCAATGCATTTCATATAAGCACTTAAATTTTTAAAAAATATCAAGTCATCTATTCGTCATAATTTCGTTTAACTCAACCATTACTATCGAAAATTCTTGAGTTCAACTGGTGGATTTATCACATATAGAGTCTTGTATTTTAATTTAAATTGGCTATATTTCGAGCTATGTTAGGTTGTATATGAAGGCTCTATGAGTTTTTGGCAAAAGCTGTTCTTAGCAGATCAACAGCATAACGAGCATAAGAATCAAACTGCTTGTGTTGAAAATGACTGCTCATGTAAAACTAATGAACAACTTCTAAGTGCGCTTGCACAAGCAACAGATGAAGATGTCATTATGGGAATAAAAAAAGTCCTTATTTCCCGTGGGTATAGCCGAAAAGAGTTAAATGAACTCATTCAAAAACCATCTATTCATTAATAATAAAGCCAGTCTTGTACTGGCTTTTTTGCATTTTATTTGACTGTACAATTTTTACGACTACTCACACCAATAATTGGCCCCATATAAAATTTTCTATCATTACGGTTATTTTTTTTCAAATAAAGACTAGATATAGAACCATCAAGATAAAGAGCTTGTTCTACTTTTAAATTATTTTTGAAAAATTCAGCGAAATTATAAAAATTCACTCTATTTTTAGAAATTACAAAATAAAGCTTATTATTTTTTATACCCACCCCATTTCGTATTTTCTTTGAATCGCTATTTGCTAGAAACAAGGGATTTAGTTTTCCATTAATCACCAACATTGGACCAGATTGTGTCGCATAATCCGGTTGAAAAGCCTTTGCTTCATATTGTTCAGTTGTCCATATAACAGCTTGTCTTTTATTCCAAGCAAAAACTCCGTTAGGCTGTAAGAAGAAGTTCCCCCACCCTTTATCCTGATTTAAAGGTTGGATCTCTTGCCCTTCTTCGATATATAGGCCTACAGGTGAAAAGCCTGAATGGAACATCCCTCCGTTCATTGCAAAAGTAAGTTGTTCACATGACTTGAGCTGGTACTGAATATTATCGAAACTTTTATAATATTCATTCGTTTGTGGCTTCTTCAGAAATAGACGTAATTGATTTAAATTAGAAATTTCAATAACTTCAAATTGATCATCCGTATCATTTTCAATCTGTCGATGCTCTAATGCTAAAGCAGACTGCACAAAGACAAAAAAGTTCATAATACACAGTATTACTATTTTCATTAACAATGAATCTCATAAGTCATTTTATGTTTGTAAAATACACTTTATTAAATTAAAAAAGGTTTCATAAGATGTATACCCGAAAGTCGCTTATTCCACCTAATCAATACACTAGGACACAATCATATTCGCTATAATGCTCAAAGCTTTTAATAAAAGTGATTAAAACTTTATCGGATCAGCGTGAATATGCAACAAACAAATAAACGCTACCCTTTAGGGGCTCATCTTATTGTAAAACATCTCGGTTATAGCCATCATGGTATTTATGCTGGGAGAGGTCGAGTTATTCATTATTCAGGCCTAGCACATTTTATAAAAAAGCGTCCCATTGAAATCACTTCAATAGATGCCTTTTCTCACGGCAAAAAAATTCATGTACGTTCTTATGATGCTCCACGCTACAAAGGCAAGGTTGTTGTACGGCGTATGCGCTCACGCATGCACGAAAATCATTATCATTTGATTATTAATAATTGCGAACATTTATGTAGCTGGGCAATTACAGGTATAGAAAGTAGTACTCAAGTTGAACGCATGATGCATCGCCTAACCACTATCGGTTATGTAAGTTCGATCATGAGTTACATGAATGGCATGATGCTGACGGTAGCAACGACCTGCTTTGCTCTTGTTCTCTATATTAAAAAGAAATTACGTGATCAGGCAAAAATGAAAGTCCCGACATATCAATTTTTAAGAGAAAAAGCAGAGAAAAGAAAAATTGATCCTGCTCAACCTTTAGTTTTTATAGAATCAGATAAAAAAGAACCCATCTAATTAAAAAAAAAGTCCTCACAATTGAGGACTTTTTAGAAAACTCACAACTTATTTTTTAGCTGCAGTTGCTTCAGTCGTAATGTTTACAGTGATCTTATCACCTACGTTTGGCACATAGCTGCCTAGACCAAACTCAGAACGATTGAATGAAGTTGTCGCGTTGAAACCAATCGCGGGAACTTTTGCCATTGGATGTTCGCCCTGTTTATTTAAAACAGCATCAAGCACAACTGGCTTAGTTACACCTTTAACAGTTAAGTCACCAGTAATTTTGAAATGCTTTTTGTCTTTAGTTTCTACTTTCGTACTTTTGAAAGTAATGTTTGGATATTTAGCTGCATTAAACCAAGCTTCTTGTTGGAATTCTTTATCTAAAGCAGGTACGTTTGTATTTACGCTGCTTAAAGGGATTGTAACATCTACAGAAGAATTTGCTGGTTTAGCATTATCAACTTTGATTACACCTTGAATATCTGAGAAGTTAGCACTTGGTGTTGAAAAACCAAAGTGATTCCATGAAAAAACAGTAGCTGTGTGTGTTGGATCAATTTTATAGTCCACTGGAGCAGCCAAAGTAACCGTACTTGCCAATGCCACTGCTAAACCGAAGCTTAATGTTTTAAGATGCATTTTCGTATCCTTTATTGATATAGTCGTTAGTGTATACATCAAGTAATTTAATTCACTATTCTTTATAAAACGATATGTTTCATCCATGCAACAATAAAAGCGTTACAGTTGTTATTCAAAACCCATATTATAAAGTATAGATATTTTTCTATCCGAAACCTTCAGATTTATTGGTTTTTACTTCGATTTTATTGATAAATAACAAGGTAAAACATGGTTAACACAGTCCAAGCACAAAGCACTTCTACTCCTTACCGAGTAACACTTACTGATCCATCTGGTCATCAATGGTTTGGAGATGAACCAACTGATAAAGGTGGACAAGATACAGCTCCAAATCCAGTTCAGCTTTTACTATCGGCTTTAGGTGCTTGTACCACCATTACTTTAGAAATGTATGCAAGTCACAAAGGGATTAAGCTTGAGCATGTGCAAGTCGATTTAGCATTAAATCCAAATGGTGATCCTGAAGCAGGCACAAATAACATTGAGCGTAAAATCACACTTAAAGGTGATTTCACCGAAGATCAACATAAACGTCTTTTAAAAGTTGCTGAAAGCTGCCCCATTCATAAGTTATTGACTTCGAATATTTCGATTCAGAGTGAATTAAGTATTGAGTAAGTGGTCCTTCTTTACACTAAATTTCTATCACATCCGTGTGCCATTCCAATGAGCCACTCATTGAAATATCTATTGCTAGGTCGACAATATTTGTGAGCTCATTTGGAATAAATGAATATAAATTTTCCCCATCGAAATGAATCCAAAATTCAGGAGGTGGTGTATCAGAGCCATCTATAAAGCCACCTGTTTCTTTTTCACCTAAACAGTCAAACATTGATGAGTGCACATCAAATGCTAATATTTTGCCCTTTAACTTCGCGCAACTTGGTATGTAATGATATTTAACCCGAGCTTGAATAGTCTCTTCAAAATAAGTCTGCACACGATAAGCATAATCGCCACCAAATGCTGAGTCACCATTTTCATGTTTGAAACTTTCCTTTAATGCGCGAAATAAAAAATTATATTGTGCACACTGCCAAAACATTTCTTTTTTATTTAAATTTTTCAAATAGTCATATTTAATATCATTTAAGATGTCTTCAAAAACACGAAGTTCAAATTCTTTTCTCATCACAATATCTTAATCTTTCAAGTTTCAATGAAGTACCAGTGATTTAATTATCATAAAAAAAGCGCCCCAATCAGAGCGCTTTTTTATACTACTTAATTAGATTAAGCAGTCAATTCTTTAACCGCAGCTACTACAGCTTCAGTTGTAATACCAAAGAATTGGAACAAGTCTTTCGCTGGTGCTGACTCACCATAAGTTGACATACCAATTACTTTGCCATCAAGACCAACAAACTTCCACCAGTAGTCAACATGAGCTGCTTCAACTGCAACACGTGCACGGATATGAG
Source organism: Acinetobacter sp. IK23 (assembly GCF_035615275.1). Lineage (NCBI taxonomy): Bacteria > Pseudomonadati > Pseudomonadota > Gammaproteobacteria > Moraxellales > Moraxellaceae > Acinetobacter > Acinetobacter sp. IK23. Next base: position 72,358 of record NZ_JANBNX010000002.1, on the reverse strand, counting down.
CTGGTAATACAGCTTCACGATATGCAGCGTCTTGTTTCATAAACTCTTCTGCACATGGCATAGAAACTACACGCACACCATCAAGTTGAGCATAAGCTTCCATTGCTAAAGAAACTTCAGAACCTGTAGCAATAATGATTGCTTTCAATTCGCCTTTTTCTTGAGCAAGAACATAACCACCTTTTGCTGCATTCTGAATTTGCTCTTCATTACGCGTTTGGAATGGCAAGTTTTGACGAGAGAAAATAAGTGCTGTAGGACCGTCTTTACGCTCTAAAGCAGATTTCCATGCAATTGCTGTTTCAACAGTATCAGCAGGACGCCAAGTGTTTAAGTTTGGTGTACCACGTAAAGAAGCAATTTGTTCAATCGGTTGGTGTGTTGGACCATCTTCACCTAAACCAATTGAGTCATGTGTATAAACATGAATTACACGTTGTTTCATCAATGCAGACATACGCACTGCGTTACGTGCATATTCCATAAACATTAAGAATGTTGCAACGTAAGGAATAAAGCCACCGTGCAATGCAACACCATTTGCAATTGCAGTCATACCGAACTCACGTACACCATAGTACACGTAGTTACCCGCTGGGTTTTCTTGAATACCTTGGCAACCTTTCCAAAGTGTTAAGTTAGAACCAGCCAAGTCCGCTGAACCACCTAACAATTCAGGTAATAAAGGACCAAATGCTTGTAATGTGTTTTGACTTGCTTTACGAGTTGCTACAGTTTCAGCTTTAGCATTTGTCTCACGAATAAACGCATCTGCTTGAGCTGAAAATTCTGCTGGTAAATCACCGTTAATACGACGAAGTAACTCAGCTGCTTCTGTAGGATATTTTGCTTGGTATTGAGCAAATACTTCATTCCAAGCTGCTTCAGCTTCATTACCTTTTGCTTTAGCATCCCATGCAGCATATACATCAGCAGGAATAACAAATGCTTCTTCTGTCCAGCCTAAAGCTTCACGGGTTAAGGTAATTTCATCTTTACCTAATGGTGCACCGTGACAATCTTCTTTACCTTGCTTGTTCGGAGAACCTAAACCAATAATTGTTTTACAAATAATGATCGTTGGTTTTTGAGTTTCTGCTTTAGCTTCAACTGTTGCTTGACGAATAGCATCAGCATCATGGCCATCTACACGAAGAACTTGCCAGCCATAAGCTTTAAAACGTTCTTCAGTGTCATCGCTGAACCAACCTTCTACTTCACCATCAATCGAAATGCCATTGTCATCATAATAAGCAATCAACTTACCGAGCTGTAAAGTACCTGCCAATGAACATACTTCGTGAGAAATACCTTCCATTAAACAGCCGTCACCCAAGAAACAATAAGTGAAGTGATCAACTACTTTTAAATCATCTTTATTAAACTGAGCAGCTAAAGTTTTTTCAGCCAATGCAAAGCCAACAGCGTTTGCAATACCTTGACCTAAAGGACCAGTAGTTGTTTCGATACCTGGTGCATAACCATATTCAGGGTGACCAGGAGTTTTTGAGTGTAATTGACGGAATTGTTTTAAATCTTCAATTGAAAGATCATAACCTGTTAAATGAAGCAAAGCATATTGCAACATTGAACCATGGCCATTTGACAAAACAAAACGGTCACGGTTTGCCCATTGTGGATTAGTTGGGTTGTGATTTAAAAACTCGCGCCAGACGACATCAGCAATATCTGCCATCCCCATTGGAGCACCTGGATGCCCTGAGTTTGCCTGTTGCACAGCATCCATTGCCAATACACGAATTGCGTTTGCAATACGACGTTCGTTTAAAGGGGTCGTCATAGATCAGAATCCAATTTTAATAGATTGATGAAAAGAAGAAGATGAATAACCATTCAGTGCCGCTATATTGTCTTAAAAAAACGCCTATGGGTAAACCCCAACACTGTATATTTCTTTATTTTTAACCGTTTCTTGGTTACTCAAAAAACATTTAGATTCTTAAGTTGCATAAAACAATGCATTTTATAGTTCCTCTTTAATCAACAATTGTAGACGTTTAATGACTATAAAGAGCATATAAAGATGAATTTGCGTATGCTATTTATACTTTTCCACTTCACAGTGCAAATTTTATTGATTAATATTTCGCAAAATCAAATGTTTAAAATTTAAACGACTACAAGCAACTCTTGTTTAAAAACAATTAATTTTCAACCTACTATATCAATTTCGCTGATACACTTATCAATTAAAACATAGTAGAAATGAAATAAATTCATGCTTTTTAGTCAGTATGAACTAGTCCTCAAGCTCAAGTCGATGTAACATATTATGTCTTTTTGAAATAACCAAGATAGGACTTTCATGCGCGAGTACGCTGTTTTTACCTCGGAATCTGTAAGCGAAGGTCATCCCGATAAAATGGCCGACCAAATTAGCGACGCTATTTTGGATGCAATCTTAAAAGAAGACCCATACGCACGTGTTGCTTGTGAAACACTGGTAAAAACAGGCGCTGTTGTACTTGCAGGTGAAATCACAACTACTGCGAATATTGATGTAGAAGCTGTTGTTCGCCAAACTGTTAACGGTATCGGCTATCACCACTCAGATTTAGGATTTGATGGTTCAACCTGTGCAGTGATCAATATGATTGGTAAACAATCACCAGAGATTGCTCAAGGTGTAGACCGTCAAAAACCTGAAGATCAAGGTGCCGGTGACCAAGGTTTAATGTTTGGTTACGCAAGTCGTGAAACTGACGTGCTTATGCCAGCTCCTATTTCTTATGCACATCGCTTAATGGAACGCCAAGCTGCACTTCGTCGTTCAGGCGCATTACCATGGTTACGTCCAGATGCAAAAAGTCAGGTTACTTTCGCATATGAAAATGGCAAACCTGTACGTTTAGATGCAGTAGTGCTTTCTACTCAACATGACCCTGAAATTACTCAAGCTCAGCTTAAAGAAGCTGTAATTGAAGAAATTATCAAGCCAATTATTCCTGCTGAAATGTTCCATGCAGCCACTAAATTCCACATTAACCCGACTGGTATGTTCGTTATTGGTGGTCCTGTAGGTGACTGTGGTTTAACAGGTCGTAAAATCATCGTTGATACTTACGGTGGTATGGCTCGTCACGGCGGGGGTGCGTTCTCTGGTAAAGATCCATCTAAAGTAGACCGTTCAGCTGCATATGCTGGCCGTTATGTAGCTAAAAATATTGTTGCCGCTGGTCTTGCTGACAAATGTGAAATTCAGGTGAGTTATGCAATTGGTGTTGCAGAACCAACTTCTATTTCAATCAACACTTTTGGTACTGCAAAAGTTTCTGATGAATTAATTATCCAATTAGTACGTGAACATTTTGATTTACGTCCGTTTGGTATTACTCGTATGCTTAACTTGATTCAGCCAATGTATAAACAAACAGCTGCTTATGGCCATTTTGGTCGTGAAGGTTCAGATTCTGCATTTACATGGGAAAAAACTGACAAAGTTGAAGTACTTAAAGATGCCGCGGGCCTATAAGCCTCATATATTAAAAGCCCGCTTAATGCGGGCTTTTTTATTATTTTTATATGCTGTTAATATTAAACAATAAGCTTTTCGATACACTTTGTTTAAAGGTATTTAGCAACAACTTAAGTCATACTATTGTTTAGTGGTCTTATCACCTTCATTTAGCACGTCCAACAAAGTCGACTGCGTAGGTGTATCTTGATGATTTTGAATATAAATATGAACAACTTTAAATACAACAACCACAGCCAGACATGCCATCACACAGAACATCCATAACCCATACGGGCTTCGAATATGGTGTGAACCACAATATGGACATGATTTGTCAGTTGATGCCACGACTTTGTCACAACATGCACAATGATATTGATATAGCATAGGTAACCCTCCTTCCCTCACTTCAACCGTTGTTGTTTTAATAGGTTTGCTACAATTTTTACTTTATACATCCTTTATATTTATCCTATGTGAAATGAAAAGAGAATTCAATCTGAATGAACAATGCGTTCATTTTAAAAATATTTAATTTATACAATGAGATAAATTAAATATTATTTTTTATGTACTATTTTTCTTATTTTGATATTTTGCTGAATTTGCTAAAATGCATGAATAGTTTATTTTCTAGGCCAGTCTATGTCACACACACAGCTCATTAATAAAGGTGGCTTTCGTGAAAGAGCCAATAGAAGCCGAAAATATCAACAATCTGAAAACAAACAAACAGCCCTACCTTCAAATAAATATCAGCCTCAGACGAAGTTGGAAGAAAATCCAACTGCAATAGCTCAAGCTGGAACCGATAATACTGATTCTTCAAATTCATAATCGATAGAATATGAAAAAGGCCTAAACATTTAAGATTTAGGCCTTTTATCTTTTATATAAGGAATTAATTAATCCTTATTTTTATGTTCAATTTTCTTATGGTCTGGGGTAACTTCTCGTGCTTCACCATCAATAATGCTTGAATCTCCACGGTATGGGCTACCACCTTGTGGGTTCTGCATATCCTGCATTTGACGCATTAAATCAGCAAATGGATTTTGACCACCACCTGCACCGCCCATGCCACCCATCATTTTTTCCATCATGGCTTGCTGACGCTTCGCAAGTGTTCTCATTGCGATATTACGGAACGCAGTTTGCACGCCCGGAATTAGAATTAGAAGCGCTAAAACATCTGATACCAACCCAGGCACCATCAATAAAAAACCTGCAAAAGCATATGCTAGTTTTTTAGTCACCGTCGGATCGCTACCTAATTGTCCAGTCATCTGCATTTGTTGTAATTGCGGCATAATACCAGCCGTACTCTTACGAATAAGCGTTAGACCAATAAAGAAGGCAATGATGAACCAGAAGAACACATACCATCCACTGATGAACTGTGCTACGCCAATCCATACGGCAATTTCAAGAATCGCGCCAAGAACCACAATAAGAAGTAAATTCATGTAAAACTTTATCTATCTCAAAAAGAAAATTCATTGCAGATTTCATTATCTAACCTATGAACCATTTTCAATTGAAAAAAAGGTTGAATAGGTTGTAAAGCTTAGACAATATTTTCTTGTAACTTAACTAAAATCGTCGCTAAGCTCAAACTCTGCAATACTATCAATAAGACTGATTTCAAATTAATAAAATAGCCATACTTCATTATTAATGAGTGCTATAAAAACTTTATCAAGTGTTTTTTCTACAAGATTGCAATTTTTTCTTAAATTAACCCCTTTTGTTAGATTAAATACTTAGTTTTATACGAAAAGAGATTACTTTATAAAAGTTTAGAAAAATTAAGTATTCTATATATCTACCATATGACCCAGATCAATTATCTAAAAATTGATATGAGTCATTGTGTGCCCAAGACTTTTATAATTTAGCCATCAATAGGTTCAAATGGGGTATTTAAAATTAACTGATAAAAAGTAGCGTCTAACCATTGTCCAAATTTAAAACCTACCTGTTTAAAAGTACCAGCATGTGTGAATCCCATTTTTTCATGGAGGCCTATACTCGCTTGATTTGTCGCATCAATACACCCAATCAATACATGAAGCTGGGCTTCTTGAGCTCTCTGAATTAATGCTTGCATTAAGACTTTACTCAAACCAGCACCACGATGTTCATGATGTATATAAATACTATGTTCAACTGTATATTTATAAGCTGGAAAAGCTCTGAAAGTTCCCCAACTAGCAAATCCTAATAATTTACTTGATTCATCTAACACACCAATAATAGGAAAACCATTTTCTCTTTTTACAGAAAACCACGTTTTCATTGAATTAAGCGAACGCGGCACATAGTCATATAGTGCTGTTGAGTTAATAATTGCATCATTCAAAATCTCTAAAATAGCCACAGCATGTTCTGCTTCATTACAGTCAATTAAACGAAAACTAGAATCGAGGGAATAGTTCATAAAGATTCCTTAGGAGCAGACACGAGTTGATTAGAGACAACTAAAATATAACGTGCAACTTGTGATGAATTGTTACTGTATATGACAGGTTGATCTAGTTGCATAGCCAAGCAATCGCCTTGGCCTAATGCATAAGAATTTTTTCCTAATTGAATATCAATTTGCCCTTCAACTACCCAAAGTTGCTGTTGTACCACTTTAGAGCTTTCACTAATTTCATAAGTAACTCGAGAATGGGGCGGGAACTCAATTTCAACAATCTGAAATGGTAGCCTTAAATTGGGTGGCGAAACGGTACGGCGAATATAACCAGTTTCCGGATCTCGCCATTCAGCTTGTTCATTTCGGTGAATAAGCGGTTGAGGAGATGAACTACTTGTTTCATTGATAAAAATTTGGGTTAAAGGTACTTCAAGTCCATTTGCTAGTTTTTCAAGCACAACTGCTGTAGGACTTGTTTCCCCTCTTTCAATTAAAGAAATAGCTGAACGGCTAACTTGGCATCGAGTGGCAAGCATCTCTAATGTATATCCACGCGCCAAACGTAACTCTCGTATTCGATGTGCAATCCTGATATTGATATCATCCATCGAGTAAACTCAATTCCATATTTATAGATAAGTATTCCATTAAAATAGAATTACATCAAATCATTTCACATTATGGTTTATAAGTATTTATAGACTTTTAAACAATTATAAATTAGACCAGTTAAACCCGAAAAATAACCATTTACAGCAGCATTCTTTAAATTACGCATGCAGAACCGTTTTGGCTATGTAACAATACTCTCTAAACTAATTATATAAGTCTTCACATGGCATTGATTATTGGAATTGACCCAGGTTCACGCTTAACAGGTTATGGAATCATTGAAAAAGATGGTAGTAAACTGCGTTTTGTCGATGCTGGTACAATCCGAACTGAAACTCAAGAAATGCCAGAGCGCTTAAAGCGTATTTTCGCTGGCGTTGAGCGAATTGTGAAATTTCACGGCCCTACTGAAGCTGCGGTTGAACAAGTTTTTATGGCTCAAAACCCAGACTCTGCCTTAAAACTAGGACAAGCCCGTGGTGCTGCCATAGCTGCTTTGGTTAATTTAGATCTACAAGTTGCAGAATATACTGCCCGTCAAATCAAACAATCTGTAGTGGGTTATGGCGCTGCCGATAAAGAACAAGTACAAATGATGGTTATGCGTTTACTCAATCTAACCATTAAACCGCAATCCGATGCAGCCGATGCCCTTGCAGCAGCGATTTGTCATGCTCATGCATCGGGAAGTATGAGTAAACTTTCGGTCTTAAATGCTTTAGGTGGTATGGCACGTGGACGAAGTCGCTCGAGTAGCCGTAGACGTTAAAGCTTTATTGATTCACGACTTGAGTAATTGCCTGATTCATTTCATAAGCCTGTAAACCACGCATGCCCTGTTTTGCAAGTTCATCACCTGCCTGAGCATGCAAAGTCACTATCTCATGTAATGCAATATCTTTGTGGAACTGAGCTTTTAAACTCGCGATCATACCTGCCAATATATCTCCCATGCCACCAGTACCCATACCTACATTACCTTGGGTACAAATGTACAAGTTATTCTCTAAAATTAAGCTACCAGCACCTTTAAGGACCCATTGCCCACTATATTTTTGCTGCAACGTATAAATTGCATCAATTCGGTCATTTTCAATTTCCGCTGTAGAAGAACCCAGTAAGGTAGCAGCCTCTCCTGGATGAGGCGTCGCATAAACATGCAGACCCAATTTCTCAGGCTGCTTGGCAAGAAACCATAATGCATCCGCATCTAATACAACTTCCAAGTGTGAAGCCTGATTTAAGAAATTAAACCATTGTTGATAAATTTGCTGTGACCAGTCATCACGGCCTAATCCCATCCCAAAACATACGGCATCAACTTGAGACAAAATATCTTTAATGCCATTTTCATCAAGTCCATTAACATCACGAAGCATAATATTAGGTGCTCGTGACAAAATAGCCTGATGATGGTTGCGATGACAAATCACTGTCACTTTACCTGCACCTGCATGAAACGCAGCTTCCGCAGCCATAATGACAGCTCCACCCATTTGCTCATGCCCACCAATCACCAAAACATGCCCATAACTTCCTTTATGCCCAAAAGCCAAACGTTTAGGAAGTCTGATATGTGTTGGTGTCAAATAAGCTAAAGGTTTCAGCTCTTGGTCTATTGGAATTAAATTAACTAAATGAATTTGTCCCGTGTACTCTTTACCTTGACCAGTAAACAGTCCTGCCTTAAGACCTAAAACAGTAAATGTATGATCTGCCTTTACAGCTGAGGGTAAAATACACCCTGTATTTGCTTGCAAACCACTTGGTATCTCAATTGAAATTTTTAAGCCAGCCTGCTCATTAAATTGTTGAATAGCATGTTGCCAATAATCATTTAACTCTCGGTTTAAACCAATCCCAAATAGTGCATCAATATGGCAATCAAAGGTTTTACTCACCTCAAAATCTTGGTGAACCTGAACATTATTTTCTTTCGCAAAATCGACAGCATATTGTAAATCAGTTGAGTCACCCAACTCAGCCGCAAATATCTCTACATAAAATCCAGCTTGCTTTAAATAACTTGCTATAAAATAGCCATCACCTGCGTTATTACCCTGTCCGCACCAGACCGCAATATTCTTAGTGGCATGATTTTCAAAAAGTACCATGAGCTGTTGAGTGATTGACCAAGCTGCCTGCTGCATTAAGCCTAATGATGAGTTTTGCGCAGCAAACCATCGCTGCTCCCATGCTCGAATATCATCGCTATGGTAAACTACCGCCTGCATATTATTATCCTCTTGCATTTTGGTTTATGACATCTTCCGACACATCACGCATTGCAGTGCAACAAATTGATCCTTATGAACTAAAAGCATGGATCAAAGCTCAAGCATTAGACTTGGGTTTTGCTGATTGTGTCATTGCTAAACCAGATGCTCAAGAGCAAATGCCACGTTTTTTAGAGTATCTTGAACGTGGTTATCATGCAGATATGAGCTATTTAGAAGAAAACCTAGAAAAGCGAGCTGATCCGACCTTATTAGTTCCGGGCACAAAAAGTATTATTTGCGTACGCATGAACTATTTGGTGGAATCTCCAAAACCACGATATGTCCCATTTGAACCGAACTCAGCGATTATCGCGCGTTATGCACGTGGCCGTGATTACCATAAGGTGATGCGTGGTAGATTGAAAACTTTAGCAACACGAATTCGTGAAAAAGTCGGAGATTTTGAATCACGCCCTTTTGCAGATTCGGCACCTATATTTGAAAAATCACTGGCTGAAAGTGCTGGAATGGGCTGGACAGGTAAACATACTTTGCTCATTCATAAAAAGTCAGGTTCATTTTTCGTTCTAGGAGAGCTATTTACATCACTCGACCTACCTTTTGACGAACCTGCAACAGCACATTGTGGTTCTTGTAGCGCGTGTATCGACATTTGCCCAACGCAAGCGATTGTCGAGCCTTATATGCTAGATGCAAGACGCTGTATTGCATACCTAACTATCGAATACAAAGGAATTATTGCTGAAGAATTACGTTCAGGTATTGGTAACCGAATTTTTGGTTGTGATGACTGTCAGTTAATCTGCCCTTGGAATAGCTTTGCAAAAAAAGTTTCTATTACCGATTTTAACCCTAGACATGGTTTAGATAACATTAGTTTGCTTGATATCTGGGAGTGGGATGAAGCTACTTTTTTAGCAAATACCGAAGGTAGTCCGATTCGCCGAACAGGCTATCAATCGTTTAAACGTAATATTGCCATTGGCTTGGGAAATGCCCCTTATTCAAAAGAAATTGTAGATCAGCTACACAACGGTAAAAATTTACATGACGAAATCGTCAATGTGCATATTGATTGGGCAATTGAGCAACAACTTAATCAACTTGAGCTATCAAATTAAAAAAATGATGTTTTTTGCCCTATAGCTTTAATACGAATTCTGTATGATTATGTACAGTGAATTAATGCCATCATCATGGATATGACAATGACTCTACGTAATGATTGGAATCGTGAAGAAATCCAAGCTTTATATGAACAACCTTTTTTGGATTTAGTTTTCAAGGCTCAGCAAGTACATCGTGAGCACTTCACTGCCAATACAATTCAGGTCAGTACCCTTTTATCTATTAAAACGGGTAAATGTCCTGAAGATTGCAAATACTGCTCACAATCGGCACATTACGAATCAAAACTAGAAGCAGAAAAGCGTATTGCTGTAGAAAAAGTAATTAGTGAAGCGAAAGCTGCAAAAGATTCAGGTTCTTCACGTTTTTGTATGGGTGCTGCTTGGCGTAACCCACATGAGCGCGATATGCCTTATGTTTTAGAAATGGTACGCGAAGTTAAAGCATTAGGTATGGAAACCTGTATGACTTTAGGTATGCTTAATCAATCTCAAGCTGAGCGCCTAAAAGTTGCTGGTTTAGATTATTACAACCATAACTTAGATACCTCTCGTGAATACTATTCTCACATTATCAGTACTCGTACTTTTGATGATCGTTTGAATACACTTGATTATGTTCGTCAAGCTGGTATGAAAGTTTGTAGTGGCGGTATTGTGGGTTTAGGTGAAAGTCGTGAAGATCGTATTGGTCTATTGCATGAACTAGCTACTCTATCGATTCATCCTGAATCTGTGCCAATTAACATGCTTGTTCCAATCGAAGGAACACCTTTAGCTGATGTTGAAAAGCTTGATGTAATTGAATGGATCCGTACTATTGCGGTTGCTCGTATCATTATGCCACATAGTTATATCCGTCTCTCTGCAGGCCGTGAATCTTTAAGTGATTCAGATCAAGCTTTAGCATTTATGGCAGGTGCGAACTCTCTGTTCTCGGGTGATAAATTGCTTACCACTCCAAATGCTGGTGAAGGTAAAGACCAAGCATTATTTAACAAACTTGGTTTAACTGCTGAAAAGCCAAAACCAACTGTTGCTGATCTATCAGTAGATGCGATGAGTGCTTAATAGCATCAAGAATTTAAAAGCCCTGATCATTCAGGGCTTTTTTTATATAGATGTTACTAGTATTCCATAAGTCGCATTCAGAAAAGTTCCAACTCGAATAATATCCCTACCTGCTGCATGTGTAACCGATAACTCTTGGCTCAGCACATCAAAGTGGAAAGTTTCAAAAACATCTTGGTGATGCATGAGCCAAGTCACTGTATCTGCTACGTTCTCATCCGCAATATAAGTTAAGGCTTTAAAGTCTTTACTCATAAATCACTCTTAAAAATAAATATTTATGAATTCTATATGAGTTAACCCTACCTTAAAAGAGAGTCTAAGCAGCTTTAGGATTCACAAGCGAATGTCCCGATAACAAACTTGCTAAAGCCTGAGGAGAAAACTCCAAAGATAGCACATGATTCTTAAGATTGATTGAATGCTTACTAATCAATGGAAGTAAGCCTTCTTCAGTTTCAAACACGTATTCATCCGCAATATTTAGAATACCCTCAAGATTCGTTGTACTAGACGCTAAATCATGACTAAAGATGTCATAAATTGTTTGTAAATTAAACGTCGTATTCTGTTCTGTGGGATGTTTAAGTAAATAGTCCTTTAAGAATAAGACTAATTTATGGGCAAAGAAAAAATAATTTGGTTTATAACTGTATTTCATGCTGTTCATGGAAATAAACTCCAGACGATCTTTTATTGAATCACAACTAAAACACTAGGAATTAAACCTTAAAAAATTCTTAAAAAAACAAATATCTTCATACAACATAAACAAATTATTTTTATTAATAAAAAACAGATACTTAAGAAAAAATTTTATAAATAATTTATATTGTTTTCTAAAGAAAAACTTAAATTGCTTAAATTCAACAACTTAAATGAAAATTATTATCAATTTTATTTTAATAAAATAAAATTTAATTATTTTACCATCTGATATAAATTAGATTTTAAAACAAAATTTCACATAAAAAACAACCAATCAAAATACATAAGAATATAATGTAATTCTTGTTTTTTACTTGAAAGGTGCTATATTTCCACGGCATTACTTGATCAGTATAAAAGCACTGAAGAGTAATAAATCTACTTTATAAAATATTCTGGGGAATTTATGAAAAAGCTTATTTTTATAGCAGTAACTTCTATTTTTAATATTGCCACTGTACAGGCTGCGGATGGCACAATTACTATTAATGGTTTAGTAACCGATAATACTTGTACGATCGATACAGGTGATAAAAATCTAACCGTAAATTTACCTACAGTATCATCTCAATCTTTAAAAAATGTTGGTGATATTGCTGGACGTACTCCCTTCCAAATCAATTTAACGAATTGCGCTTCAGCTGGTAAAGTTGCAACTTATTTTGAACCCGGTGCAACAGTCGATTTTAATAGTGGACGCTTATTAAACCAAGCAACAAATGGTGCGGCTACTAATGTCAATATTCAGTTATTAGGAAGTAATAATGCAGTAATTCCTGTACTTGCTAAAGGTGCTTCAGGCGCACAAGATAACTCACAGTGGGTAGATGTTTCAGCTGGTGGTAATGCTGACCTTAATTACTATGCTGAATATTATGCGACGGGTGTATCGACTGCTGGTACCGTAACTTCACAAGTTAAATACACCATTATTTATCAATAAACTAAAAATCAGCTTCTATTATCAAATAGAAGCTATATCTCATCTATTATTTATTATATTGAGAATATGACTCATGCTTTTTAGTGGTCGTAAATTTTTTTGGGGAATGGCTTGTCTTCAAGCAGCTATTGCTATTACAGCACATGCTGAAGTAGTACTACATGGTACGCGTGTAGTATATCCATCGGATGCTCGAGAAGTTAGCTTACAGCTAAGCAATAACGGAACAACACCTTCACTGATTCAAGCTTGGATTGATGATGGAAATCCAAAATCTACACCAGATGAGTCGAATGTACCTTTTATTATTACACCTCCTATTTCAAGAGTCGAACCGTCTAAAGGGCAAACTTTAAGAATTACCGCATTACCCAATGCATCACAATTAAATCAAAATAAGGAAAGTATATTTTGGCTTAATGTATTAGATATTCCCCCAAGACCAGAAGGGAAAAAACAAGAAAATAATGAAATATTAACCAATAATTTCCTTCAATTAGCCATACGCTCTCGAATTAAATTCTTTTATCGACCTGTAAATTTAAAAGAGAGTATTGATACAGTGGGTGAAAAAATTCAATGGATAAAAAATGAAGATAATTTGCTTATTAAAAACCCAACACCTTTTCACGTTACATTAAGTTCCATTTTTCAAGAAGTAAATCATCAAAAAATAGATTTGTTAAAGCAAGGTTTAATGCTTTCTCCTTTTTCTGAAGATCACATAAAACTTAAAAATAGCAATATAACAAATATGCGTTTTGTTTACATAAATGATTACGGTGGTCGAGTTGAACAAGTAATCAAGTTCTAATTTTATTTACCATTTTTAAATTTAAACACCTATCCATGAATAGGCATAAAGATGATGTCAGAGTGGTTCATACCCCATATTTGCTTAAAAAAGCGAAGTACATATTATTTAGTGTTAAGCATCGCAATTAATGTGCCTTTGGCTGTATATGCTTCTGACAATATGAATAGCGAAAATGTGTTAAAAGCTGACTTTGATACTAATTTTTTAGTAGGAAATGCGCAAAAAATTGATATTGGTCGATTTAAATACGGCAACCCTATTTTACCTGGCGAATATAGTCTTGATGTATATATTAATGGACAATGGTTCGGTAAACGAAAGTTTCTCTTTAAGACTTCAAACTCCAATGAAAATGCAAAAACCTGTTTTACGGCAGATATGCTTTTAGAATATGGGGTTAAATCAGAAATTCTTGATAGAGAAGCAAATAATTTACCTATTTGTAATGATTTAGAAAAATGGATTAAAGATGCCTTTTATCAATTTGATACGGCTCGTCTTAGGCTTGATATTTCAATCCCACAGGTCGCTTTGCAGAAAAATGCTCAAGGATATGTCGATCCACGCTTATGGGATCGTGGCATAAACGCCGCTTTTTTTTCATACAACGCCTCTGCTTATCGCATTGTAAATAATGATCATGAAACAAATCATGCTTTTATGAGTACATATGTTGGGATAAATTTGTACGACTGGCAATTACGCCACACTGGACAATGGAAATGGCAAGATCATAATGAAATACAAAATAAGAATTCTTCTTATACATCAAATAACACCTACGCCCAAAAAGCCTTTCCTCAATTAAATAGCGTCGTAACTGTAGGAGATTATTTTACAAATAGTAATTTTCTTGAGGCTCTTCCTTATCAGGGTATTAACCTATCAAGTGATGACCGCATGCTTCCGAACAGTATGCTTGGATATGCTCCTCAAATTCGAGGTTATGCAAGAACCAATGCAAAAGTAGAGGTACGCCAACAGGGAAATTTAATTTATCAAACTACCGTTACCCCGGGAAGTTTTGAAATCAACGATCTTTATCCCACAGGTTTTGGTGGTGAACTCCAAGTTTCTGTACACGAAACAAATGGAGAGATTCAAAAGTTCTCCATTCCCTATGCATCTGTAGTAGAAATGCTTCGTCCTAAAATGAGTCGATATTCTTTTACCTTAGGGCAGTTTAGAGATGCGAATATCGATTTAAAACCGTGGTTGATACAAGGTAAATACCAAAGAGGTATAAACAACTATTTAACAAGCTATGCAGGTTTTCAATCTGCTGAACATTATCAGTCATTTTTAATAGGTAGCGCTTTTGCGACACCAATTGGTGGAATTGCATTTGATGTAACTCAATCAAAAGCTGATTTTGACCAAAGTCCTACCCTCAAAGGGCAAAGTTATCGTCTAAGTTACAATCGATTATTTACCCCAACTCGCACTAACCTAACTGTAGTGACATACAGATATTCAACAGAAAATTATTTAAAGTTAAGAGATTCAATATTAATCCAAGATTTACAACAACGAAATATAGATAGTTTTTCAGTAGGGAAACAAAAAAGTGAATTTCAGATCACATTAAACCAAGGTCTTCCGAACCAATGGGGTAATTTTTACTTGGTGGGTTCTTGGATTAATTACTGGAATCAACCTAATCGTAATCAACAATTTCAATTTGGATACAGTAATCAGTTTAAAGATTTAACTTACAGTATTTCTGTAGTTAGGCATGAACTTGACTTAGAAAAACAAGATTCAGGACATGAAACACAATATTTATTGTCATTATCCTTTCCGCTCAAATTTAAGAAGAATACAGTTAATTTTAATAGCTCTATTTCAGAAGATAGTAAAACTTTAGGAATGAGTGGTTATATCGGCAACCGCTTCGACTATGGTTCATCCGTTACCTATCAAGATCAAGCTCAGACAAGCATAAATATTAATGGCAACTATCGTACTAACTACACCACCGTAGGGGCTTCTTATAGTCAATCCGATACATATCAACAAGAAATGATCAATTTAAATGGAAACATTGTTGCCCACTCTCAAGGTATTTTATTTGGACCAGACCAGGCCCAAACAATGGTATTGATCTATGCTCCTGAGGCTACTGGTGCACGAGTAGGTAATACAACAGGTTTAAGTATTAATAAGCAAGGATATGCTGTTATTCCCTATGTTACGCCTTATCGCTTAAATGATATTAGTTTAGATCCTCAAGGCATGCCTTCAAATGTGGAACTTTCAGAAACTAGTCATCGTATAGCCCCTTATGCTGGGTCCATCACCAAGATAAATTTTTCGACAAAAACTGGATATGCACTTTTTATTAATACCCGAACTCCAACGAGTACTCATCTTCCTTTTGCAGCACAAGTTTTTAACCAAAACAAAGAATTAGTTGGGATGGTCGCCCAAGGTAGTCGAATTTATTTACGTACACCTCTAACCCACGATCATCTGTATGTGAGGTGGGGTGAAAGGAATAATGAGGAATGTCAACTTGAATATGACATTCAATCGAAAATCTCTCAGGAAAAACAATCAATTATTATGACAGAGGCAATCTGCAAATGAAAAAAGTACTAATGAAAAGTGGCTTATTAGTAACTAGTCTATTTATTTATAACCAAGCTTATGCAAACTGCACTTTAAGCAAAGGTTTTACTACAGTAGATATTCCTATAACAATTGGTACGATTATCGTTCGTCCGACTGATCCAATAGGCACAGTTTTACAAAAAAATACTTTTACGATTTCGCCAAGTAATTCTACGGCAACGTGCAACCGCCCAGGTGACCAAATTACAGCAGCCTTACCACTAAATTATCCAATTAGCTCAATAGGCAATAATGTATATGCTACAAACATTCCGGGTATTGGCATTCGAATTTATCGTGAAGTAACAGACTTTTCAAACGCTTCTGGCTATTACCCTTATAAACTTACATTGACGCCTCACACAACCTATACACTTTCACCAGGCTACATTGTTCTGGAAGTTATTAAAACTGCTGCCACTACAGGTTCCGGTGCATTGGTGGCGGGTCGATATAGTACCTACTATGTGGCAGGACAACAAAACCGTCCGTTCTTAACAACCACAGTACTAGGTAGCTCCCCTATTCTAATTGCATCATCATCTTGTGAAATTCAAAATGGTCCAAATACTGTTGTGCAACTTCCCACAGTAACAAAATCAGGTTTTAGAGCTATTGGTTCAACGCAAGGTGAAAAAAACTTTAACCTATCTATTCTTTGTAATGGAGGCGAGAATAACTCAGGAGTACCTACCAGCAATTCATTGAGCTTAAGCTTTAACTATAATTCGGACAGCTCAAATAATCAGGTTATTAATAATAGTGCTGCTGATTCAACAAAAGCGAACGGCGTTGGTGTAGAGCTTTTATGGAATATGAATGGTGCGAACAGCCCTATTCAAAAAGGGAATCCGCTAGATATTGGTACTGTAAGTTCTAATCAAACTGTAGAATATGATGTGCCTTTAACAGCACGTTACTATCAAACAGCAACTACTGTTACAGCGGGTGAAGTCAAAGCTAATGCAACTGTAACTATTCAATATGATTAGCAGTAAACTTATACAAAACTGAGTTTTATTACGTCTCTATTTGTAGTGTGAATAAAGCTATATAAACTATTATTTTTAATTAAGACTAAACAAAAAGGATTTTAAATAATGATAATTTTTAAATTTTACTAACTAATAAATTAAAAAAATGCTCATCAGTGAATAAAGCCAATGAGCATTAGTGATAACCACTTAACCTGAAATACAAATTGTGGGAAATAGATCACAATTTGCATCACTATAATTCCAAAATTTAACTTAAATATCAAGTCTTTTTTTTAACAAAGGTTTGATAAATACACCTAACTGGTTAATTTTAAATACAATTAAATTAAAAATAAAATTCAATATCACTATTCTACAGACTTTCTAAAGAATTACCATTCTATTAATTAAGAAAATTTGAAATTTACAAAGATTAATGTTCAATATAGCTAAAAAATCTATTACATCGTCTTTTTCAATATTGAATGTCATTTCACTGTATTTAAAGTCTAAAAATTATAAAGTTTTACACAACCTATAAGAAAAAAAACATAAAAAAATCTTTAAATATTCTTCAATTACAGTCTAACTTCAAGTGTTTACAACAAAACAGCATGCTCATTTTTTGGAAAATATTTTGCATTTTATTATTAAGCTTAGGGGCTTCGGCAATTGGTTTTGGTATTAGCAATCTAGATTTTTTCTTGTTTTTTATTGGTTTACTTTTTCTACTATGTTTTTTTCTAGCTTTAAAACAAGGGCGAGAAGATGCAGGTCACTTCCCTGAATAATTTAAGTAACGTGGCAACCAGAAGCACTAAAACATTAATTTTAACTCTGATCGGGACGATCTAATTTATGTAGAGGAATAAAAGTGAGCTTTGGAAGATCTGTCAAATTGAAGGAGCTGCTGAACTACAGCAGCTTTTAAATTGATTAATATAAACTCATTTTTAATTAACGAAATCTAGACTTTAAAAGACTCAAAACAACTCACAAGAAAATCAATTGCTACTCGCACAGCTGGGCTGTGCCTTAAATCCTCATGAGTCACCAACCAGATTTCTGCACTCATCGGCTGGTCATCTGGAAGTTTCTCTAAGTTACCAAGACCACCTAAAAAATCAGGCAAAACAGCTAAACCCACTTCCCCACATGCGGCTCTCCATTGCAACTCAGGATGATTAGTCATCATAATCGGCTCTTTATTATTTAATCTTTCTTTTAATTTTTGTTGTTTTTGTCCATGTACACCACCGACCTCCACGCTAATCCATTCATAATTTTCTTCACTCGTAACAGCTAAGTAATTTGGAGCAGCATATATTCCAAAAGGGATTTCCCCAACTTTACGAGCAACTAAATAATCATCTTTAGGTCGTCCAAATCGCACAGCTATATCCGCTTCGCTATGCAGCAAAGATACATAATGAACATCACCAAGTACACGTAATTTTAACTGCGGATAATGGCGATAAAACTTTCCAAGTTGAGGCATGATGAGGTGAGCAGCAGTTAACGGAGGCATACTAATAGAAACAGTACCTGTAACTTCCTGCTGTCCAGCCTGAGCAAGTCTCTCAATGGAAAAAGTTTCTTCAATCATACGAGCTACAACTTGGGCAAGCCGCTCTCCATCTGAAGTAAGTACGTATGTACGTGGCCTACGATCAACTAGCTTTAATTTTAAGTTCTGTTCTAACTGTGCGATTCTTCTTGCAACAGTAGCATGGTCGACTCCCAACTTTCTTGCGGCAGCTGAAAGTGATTTCTCTTCTGAAAAAACTGAAAAGTAATGTAAATTTTCCCAATCAATCATTGTGCAAATTTTCACATCAAAGATGAATTAATATGGAATTGTACACCTTTAAGTGATTACTCAGAATAGAGACATTCTTTTTTCGGAGTCCCATCATGAATAAAACAATGGTTTATGCCTATACAGGCGTTGTGATCACAATGCTGTTTTGGGGCTCAGCATTTAATGCAATGTCTTATATCATCCAACATATGCCTCCACTTTCAGCAGCAGCTGAGCGCTTTACACTTGCAAGCCTTGGGCTATTTATTATTTTTTCGGCTACGGGTAAATTGCGTTGGGATGCTTTGCGGCAGAATTTACTTATCTATCTGCTTATTGGAATTATAGGTATTGCTGGTTTTAATATAGGCTGTTTCTACGGTTTACAAACAACATCGGCAGTCAATGGTGCTTTAATCATGGCAACTACTCCACTGATTACTCTATTGTTAGCAATTTTGCTTGATGGAGAAAAATTAACACTTGCTAAATCTATTGGTGTTGTATTTGGTTTAAGTGGAGTGCTTTTTGTTATTAGTCATGGTCATCTATCAACGCTACTTCATTTAAAAATAGCAATCGGTGACTTATTTATCTTACTCGGTGGTATCAGTTTTTGTTTAGCTAATGTGTTATCACGTCGCTATGTAAAAAATGCTACACCTCTAGAAACTACAACTTTTTCTATGTTGTTCGGTGCTTTGACTTTAATCACATTAAGCCTAATTTTCGAACATCCAATCAAAGCAGTAGTTATGGCTCCTATTACTGCACACTTGGCAATGGGTTACGTCATTATTTGCTCTACCATGATCGCTTATTTATTTTGGTTTAATGGCATTCAAAAACTAGGCGCAGGCCGAGCATCAATCTTTTTTAACTTTGTTCCAGTTTTTAGTATGTTGGTGGCACTATTGGCTGGTCAGGCACTTAACATCTGGCAGCTTATAGGGACTGCTTTAGTCATGCTCGGTGTGCTAAGCAGTGGTGGGTTTATTCAAATTAAACGTCCGACACTTATGGCTAAACCTTGTACGAAATAGTAGTCACACAAATTCATCTTAATTATTGCGTTGTAACAAAGATTGTATGTTTCTTTAAAACTTAACAAATGGCTGCCATATATAGTTTTAAAAATAAAACAAGGAGAAATTAAGATGAATTTGGATTTTACAACAATCGAAAAACAGGCCAAATTGCTAAAAGAAGAGCAAGAGAAACTAGAACAGCAAGATCATGATTTTCAATTAGCCTTAGACAAGCACAGAGAATCGTTAAAAGATTTATTTAAAGAACTGTTTCAAGATCGTGAAATTAAAACAGAAAAAGGAGGCCAATTTTGTGCTGTATTTGGTGACTTTAAAATCTCTTTACTCATTGAAACTGCCAAGTTTGAAAATGGTGTACCCGTTAAATTAAACTCTGTAAATCCTATCATTGTTAAATTTAAAAAAGACAAACCTGTTGCCAAAGCCCAATTTTCCGATGCAACTCAATATCTCGATAGTGCTTTTGAAACACCGCAATATCAATACTATTATAAGCATGATGATAAAACTCAATTAGTTCAATTTTCAGAACTGCCTGTATTTTTTCAGGCCATTCTTGATGCTGAAGTCTGACTATCTGCCCTCATTGGAGGGCTTTTTTATGAAATTAACTTTTTGATTAAACATTTTCATACTTATAAAAATGATTATAGCCCCGTTGAATTTTCCATCGTATTTAAACTTATAGGCATAAAAATTTTATAAGTGTGATTTCACTGACCCATTGCTTCTTTCTAAAATTACTTGTATATACATGTTTGTATTTGTTTGTACAAAATAAACTCAAATAAAAGAAAAGCTCTTAAAGGATAAGGAGAGTGTTATATGGATTCAGCAACAGGAACATCTAAAAATGGGTTTGTTGAAAACCGCAGTATTGACTTTATTCCTGAAAATGAAAGGCACGGCAGTATATTCGCCCAATTTACCCTTTGGTTTGGTGCTAATTTACAGATTACAGCGATTGTCACGGGTGCTTTAGCCGTCGTATTAGGCGGTGATGTGTTTTGGTCAATCATTGGACTATTTATTGGACAGTGCTTTGGTGCGGCTGTTATGGCTTTGCATGCAGCTCAGGGACCAAAACTTGGCCTTCCCCAAATGATTTCGAGTCGGGTGCAATTTGGGGTCTATGGTGCATGTATTCCTATTATTCTGGTTTGCCTGATGTATATTGGCTTTACCGCAACTGGTGAAGTACTCGCAGGCAAAGCACTTGCACACCTTACACAAGTCACTAATACAACAGGTATTTTAATTTATGCTTGTTTCATTATTGCATTTGCAACGATTGGCTATCGGTTGATTCATTGGGTAGGAAAAGTAGCAAGTATTATCGGTTTAATTGCTTTTGTTATTATTCTTACTCAAATTTTGGCCCTCTCGAATTTTTCAGAATTGCTTGCTGTACGCCACTTCAGTTGGTCATCATTTCTATTAGCAGTTTCTCTTTCGGCTTCTTGGCAAATTTCATTCGGGCCTTATGTTGCAGACTACTCGCGTTATTTACCAACAAAAACCTCTTCAACTCGGGTATTTGGGGCAGTTGGTCTTGGCTCTTTGATCGGTTCACAAATTTCCATGACACTTGGTGTATTAATTGCTCAAGTCTCAAATGGTGGTTTTGTTGGTAATGAAGTTCAGTATGTTGTAGGTATGAACCCAATCGCTCTTGTGATTACTTTCTTATATTTTAGTATTGCTTTTGGAAAGGTCACTTTATCGACACTCAATGCTTATGGCAGTTTTATGTGTATAGCGACCATTTGGAATAGCTTTAAACCAACTGGACAAATTTCAAAACTAACCCGACTTATCATTGTTCTTGCAATGGTTTTAATCTCAACGTTCATTGCAGTTGTAGGTGAACATACCTTCTTAAGTGCATTCAAAGCTTTTATTTTATTTCTTCTGACATTCTTCATTCCTTGGAGTGCAATTAATTTAGTTGATTATTATTTTATTGCTAAAGAAGAATGTGATGTAGACGCACTATATGACCCAAATGGAAAATATGGCCGCTGGAACACCATTGGTATCAGTTGCTATTTTCTTGGCATATTACTTCAGCTTCCCTTTATTGACAGTAAATTCTACAAAGGACAAATTGCTGAGATGTTAGGCGGTATTGATTTATCATGGTTAGTTGGATTGTTATCGACTGCAATTTTATATTATGTACTAGCAAAAAGAGCTCAAATAAAAGTTTCAAAAAATCTTGAGCTTGAATAAATCAAATAATTTCAGGTGAGATATCAAAGTTAATAGATCAATACTTTGATATCTCTTTGAAATTTTGTCTATTCTTGAACAGGCTTAATCTGTGCAGAAACAGGTAATCCAAATAATTTATCGAACGTCCAGTTAAATATAAATGTATAAATTGGAATGATGATAATAAAGGCAACATCTAGCCAGAATGCTGCAACGAGAGAAATATCCATCCACCATGCAATAAGCGGAATTAAGAATATCACTAAAGTGATTTGAAATCCGATCGCGTGTACGATTCTACGTTTAACAGTACGTGACTTACTATCTTGCCGAGCTTCCCACTTTTCGTAAAGAATGTTGTAAATAAAGTTCCATGTTAGCGCGATGGTCGTAATCATCACTGAAAGTGGGCCAGTATGCTCTACACTGTCTCCAGCCAAAAGTGCTAAACCTACCGATGAAATTACCATTCCAATAACTTCATATGAAGAAACATAAACAATACGACGCTTTAAACCTTGCATAACCAATCAACTTTTCTAACTTCCTTTTATTTTAGTTTCAGTTAAAATCACAATTAAAGTTAACAGCTTTCAGTTGTACTGATATCAAAATGAATTTTAATAGCGAAAATATCGAGCTTTTCTTAACTGTGTTAGATACAGGATCTTTTTCTGCTGCGGCCCGTAAATTAAGTCGAGTACCGTCAGCAGTGAGTATGGCTATTGCTAATATCGAAGCAGAGCTTGGTTATCATCTATTTGAACGTACCCACCGTAAAGTGATTCCTACTTCTGCGGCTTTAGCATTAGAACCTCAAGCAAGAATTATTGCTGAACAACTTAGGCTATTAGGCACCCATGCATATGAACTTTCATTAGGACTAGAAAGTAAACTGAAAATTGGTGTTGTTTCAGATGCCAACACCGATTTACTACTTAAAGCGATAAAACAATTGGCTGATAAATTTCCGTTACTCAATATAGAAATTATTACCGCTCCACAAGATGATATTCTAAACTTGCTCTATACAGAAAATATTAGTCTTTGTCTTGCAGGTTCAGATCTCAATATAAAAATGCGTGAAAGCTTACAATTAGTTATGAATGAAACTTTAGTCGCCACAATTTCTGTTGATCATCCATTTTTAAAACAAAAGAACAAGCTCATTTCTATTGAAGAATTAATTAATGTCCGACAAATTGTGGTCGCAAGTACTGAATTAAATATGCAGGACTCACGTTCAATCGTTGGAGCAATGTATTGGAAAACCAATAATTTACAAACCGCTATTAATATGGTCGAGGCAGGTTTAGGCTGGGGAAATTTTCCTTTATCTTTAGTAAAAGAAAAAATTGAACAGGGGCATTTAGTTCAACTAGATTTTAAAAATACAAAAAATCATTTGCCGCTCTCTATTTATCTCATTTGGCTCCAAGATAAACCCTTATCAAAAGCTGCAAGAGAACTGGTTCAAACTATTCAATCAAGCCTATCTAAGCTTACCCATTAAAAAAAGCAAAAAGCCTATTCATAGTGA
Organism: Acinetobacter sp. IK23; assembly: GCF_035615275.1. NCBI lineage: Bacteria > Pseudomonadati > Pseudomonadota > Gammaproteobacteria > Moraxellales > Moraxellaceae > Acinetobacter > Acinetobacter sp. IK23. Next base: position 48,746 of record NZ_JANBNX010000002.1, on the reverse strand, counting down.
ATAGGCTTCTTACTGTATTTCAGGACTAAGCAATATTAATAATTATGAGAAAATACTCTGGTACTGTATAAATTCCAAGTGATTTAGTCAAGTATAAAATTAATCAATTACAAATAGTTGTGAAAAATGTGAAGAAATATTCATTCTGCGTTTTACAGACAAAACTTAGACTTATTTGATAAGGGGTGTCGGTTCTGTGTCTTTTATTTTTGAGAATAAAAGTTCTTAGGAATTGATGTTCATTAATGCAATAAGTTCATCTCTATATGAACTAAAAACGATTTGTTCAATTTTATTCATTTTGTGACGCATATCTTGATCATGAACAACATGGTCAGATTCTAATATTATTTTCTTTTCATTTGTGTTTTTTATAAATATGGGTTCATTACTTAAATTACTTGCAATAAAATTAAATGTTCTACGTAAATCTTGAAAAGTAAAAGAAATATTACTTTGTTCATTTATCTTTTTTCGGAATTTAGAAATATTAACAATATGACCAGTTTTAGATTTAGCAGATGGGAAAACCCACTCTCCCTCCATTTGCATTTTACGTTTTTTCATTAAAAGCCATAGAAAATCACCCATATAAAGTTTATAACTCTCATTATTATAAGTATTTATAAAAGAAAGTGTTCCTTTGTGTAAATCCAGATCTTCCCAACGCAAACACTCACACTCATTTCTAAGAAGTCCAGTTAGGACAAGCGTGAATAAAAAATCTTTATTTGTTTCATTCTCCTTCTCCCTATTTTTATATTCAACTATTGTATGAACCCATTTTTTTAAATTATCTATATCAATATAATCATTTCGAGCTGGAATTTCTCGCCATACTTCCCTTGAATTCAGCAAAGCAATAGGGTTCATGATTGGGATTGTTGTTTGCGCATTTTTATAATATTTTACCGAAAAATGATAAATAGCTCGAAGAACACGCATAGACAAATTGGCTTTTGCATAACTATTTTTAGATAGCTGAGTATATTTATCTATAACCATTTGTTCATTAATATAAATTAATTTAAGTTCCTTCCAGTCTATTAAGTATTTTTCTATAACTTCTTTATAATCAGCAAGTGTTCTTTCTTTCAGTTTATGATGATCGATATAGGCTTGGAAAGACTCTGCTAGAGTGGGCTGATAATATTGCTTATTTAAATTATTTTTTAATATATCATCATTTTTAATACTAGCAAGATTGGTATCAGATAAAAATTTTAACTTTTGCCGTGCAAGTATACGTGCGTCTTCAAGAGTAATTGTTTCATAGTTAGCTATTTTGCAACGTATAGATTTACCCTTTATTTTCTTCTCTATAATATATGTTTTATAAGAATTATTCACACGAATAGCAAAGCCGATAATCTCACTGTCGCGATAAATTGCTGGAATGAGTTTAAGTTGATCAATAAATGACTTGGTTAGCTTTACTCGTGAAGTGCTCATAAGCTAAAATCCGTATCGCTTGTGATAATTAACAATATATCAAAATATTTTTCAGGTCTACTGCATATCTAGTTTTGAAAAATACTTGTGTTTAATCAAAAAATTGATTAGTATTGCAGGCACTGAAAAGCCTTGAGAATAAAAGCTTTTCTTTCTTATAGGGCCTATAGCTCAGTTGGTTAGAGCAGCGGACTCATAATCCGTTGGTCCCGTGTTCAAGTCACGGTGGGCCCACCAAATTCGAACCTCATAATCTTTTAGGTTATGAGGTTTTTTAATGCCTTCTATTTTTCAGAACATCTGGATCTTTATATCTTTTCAGTGGTTCATAATTTTAATAATCCGTTGGTTTATAGGTCAAACTTCACACTATTTAATTTTTTAAATACCTTGTCTTTCTTATCAGTATTAAATATCTGTCCTATCATTCAATACTTCATAACTTAAAAAGAAAGTAAAACGATCTATCTTCGGAAAATTTAAAATTTCAGCTACTTACACCTTTTCCTATTAGCACAAGCGGTTTCATAGTGTTCTCTTGAACTGTGATGATAAACAATAAAAGTATTTATATTCATCTCCCTATGAAGGTTCTCAACTTCCTAGTAATAACACGTCAGACTGTAGTTAAAAATTTTCACTTATGACAATTACCCATCATGAGTACGCTAGTCTATTTCAATTATTTAATAAGCCATATTTTGTAGCTTAAAAAAATTTTTGTTTTTAAAGAATTTTTTCTTAGTTCCGAATATAAATGATTGTGAAAAAACAACATTGAAAATTACAACATTAAACCATTACACCTTCTTATCATCGTTAAAAAGTTCAACTGATTGAACTTGCCCCTTTCAAAGCTCAAAAACATCATTTTTTGCTTAAAAACCGTAAAAAATTACAGTTATTTCCTTTCAAAAAAACCATTAAATTTTGATCAAAGAATAAGCAGATGTATTGATATCACGGAATCTTATAAATGCATCTACCTACAAGAAATCATTCCATACCGGAGTGACTGTGGATTCCAGAAACCACAAAAAATAAATGGGGCGAATTTCGGAAAAGCCAGATGAGTACGAAGATTTAAAAGGAAGTATTAAAATGAGCAAATGTCAATGTGAAAAAGACGTGATCCCTGACTACACAAAAGTCGGATTTGAAAATCAACCTGCAAACGCTAATTTAGCAAGTGACAATAATAACTTAACAGCTGAAAATAATATAACTGTAGAAGGCCTCAAAAGCCAACTAGATTCAGCTGGAGTTCAAGCATTAAACCTTCAAGCTTGTGTTTCAGCTTCTTATGATCCAAAAACAAACAAAATATGCTTCAACTTTCCAATCATTGGGCAAATTTGCTTCCCATCTCCTATTAGTATTCCAATTGGTGCCACACTAAAAGTCTGTGGTGATGTTTGTACAACATGGGGTATCCCTAAAGGTTTAAAAATTACACTCTATCTTAACAACAATCCTGTTTGGTCTGGTGTTGTTTGGGGTTCTTGTTAAATCTAACCAATCACATCAATCTGCTGCACTATAATTTTATAGTGCAGCAGATTCATACTTTTTGTCATCTACACGAATTTTCATATTTAAGGGCAATCAAAATAAATGCATCATTTATAATTAAAAGACAGGAGCTTTTACTTCTTATTCATGATTAGCTTTTGTTCGCAGGTAAAAACTTAGCTTTAATTAAAGATTAAATATAATGTATAATTAATATACAATTTAAAACCTATTATATTATTAATGGTGAATTGGTGAGACCGAAGTCAAAGCAGCAAGGACCACTCATGCAGTTTATTTATTAACCAATTAATACCAATAATTTGTAGTTATAAAAACCCTATCAAGGGAATACTTGACCATAAAAATCAAATACTTTTAATAAAATTTTATGCATTAAGGACAAGGGGAAAACATGGAAAATTGGCAAGAAGATCTGCTTTCTGCATCTTTAAATGCAAAAGATACGGATCAGCTGTTTGATACAGCCAAATCCATTAGCTTGCAGCTGGGATATAACTATTGTGCGTATGGTATGCATATCCCACTCTCTATTACTCAACCTAAGTTAATCTTATTAAATAACTATCCCGAAGAATGGCAGCAACGTTATGCTCAGCATCGGTATATTGTTATTGATCCAACAGTACGCCATTGTCTAAGCTCATTAAAACCACTTATTTGGTCTAGCCAAAAAGCAAATAAACAATCACCAAAAGATTTTTGGGAAGAAGCACAATCATTCGGCTTGAGCGTTGGTTGGTCACAATCATGTCGAGATTTAATTGGTACGCAAGGCATGCTTACACTTGCCAGATCAGCCGATCCAATTTCCGAACAAGAACAAAAATCGCAATCCTCAAAAATGTTTTGGCTTGCTCAAATGCTGCATAGTAGTCTTGCCAAAATCGTGAATGACAAAGAGTTCCGTGATTTAAATCTTAAGTTATCTAACAGAGAAAAAGAGGTATTGCGTTGGAGTGCAGAAGGAAAAACCGCTTCAGAAATCGCGCTAATTCTATCTATTAGTGAGAGAACCGTAACTTTTCATGTGGTGAATGCAATGCAAAAACTCAATGTAAACAATAAAATTTCAGCAGTCATTCGAGCAATAATGCTAGGATTGTTATAAATTTGCATCGAAATCAATTTAGCAAGCTAATATAAATCAACATTTAAAGAAAATAATGTAGATCTACCGCCACTCGTAAACTCTTATAAATTATTAATATATTAGGGAAAACTCATATTTATTGATTGAATTGACCAACAATATTATGCAAATACAATCTTATTGTAAGGATATTCCAATTTTACAATGATCAGAATACATCTGCCCCTAAATAGCACTAAACCAAACTACAAATGGCATAAAAAATATCATAAGCAACTGATTAATCTAAGTTTAAATAAAAACATTTAAGTTCTCTAATTCATTAGCTAGCCAAATTTAACCCCCTAAAAATTTAATTTTGGGGGTTTTATAATTCTGAATATCTTAAAATACAAATGAATAGCACACACGATTCAAAAATTGCTCACTTAAAGACTAAAAGAGTTTTGCTATTTCCATATTTTCAATATTCCTTTTAGTATTTATGTTTATTATAAATTATGAGTTCAATATTTGAGATATTCTTAAGCCAAATTTTGTTTAGGCATTGATTTTGATATCTCCATTTGAACATCCCAAAATTTTTCCCACAAATTACAATATTCAAGGCATAGATTTTCTAAATAAATATAGTCTTCTTCAGTACAAGCCTGCATCAAAATGAACCATAAATCTTCTTCATGATCATCATCTGCTGCCTCAGCAGTTTCATCTTCAGAAATGCCATGAACATGGTAATAACCACCACCCTCGACATCTATACCGACAGCACTGGTTGCTTTACGCAAAGGTGGACTATACAAAATCACCTCTTCTTCAGCCACAGCTAATAAAGCAGAAACAGCTTTATAGTCATTATAAGAATTCTCTAAAAAATCTCTCACCTGATGCGCGATTTCTGTTGGCTTATAGTTGCGACGCTCCTCTTCAGTTACTCCAAAATCATTCAAAACATCTTCAAATAATGGATAATGAGCATATTCAGGGTTTCCTTGATAATAACCATCTCGGTCAGCACCAGGCCTGAATCCGAATTCATCAAATATATTCAGACTTAAAAGAAAACGCGGGAACATTTTTGCCCCAGCATGCAATTTAGGTTCTAATTGCTTTGCCTGATATTGAGCTATTAATAAAGCATCTGTAAAAGTTTGTACAATTGCATGGCGATACTCTAAATGAATACGCTTTAAATTTTGTTTACTGATTTCTCCATTGTTTAAAATTTCTATTGCGGGATGATGAGAAACAGGATGTTTTGAAATCTTAACTCTTAATTGGTTTAAAAAGTTTAGATTTTTATCCCAAAGCTCAGCTGAAATGCTTTGTTTCATCCCTGCGAGTGCCTTTTTCCTAGGATTATTAAAGTTCTCAAATTTTTTTGGCATAATTCACTCTCGTTAAACTTATTAAAGTTATCTGATTTCCATATTTTATTTTAAAAACAAAGAATTACGCTAAAACCCAAACTCCTTTTGTTAAAAATCAATCTTAGAATTAAAATTATATTAAATCAAATAGAATATTAAAAAAAATTTAAAAATAATAAAGATTATTTTTATAATATTAACTTGAATCAAACTATGTTTTTGATTATGATCAAATTGATTAAAAAATCAAAAGCTATGCCAACTCATAATTAGTTCTAACTATCTGGAAAAATAATGTCAAAAAAAGAAGATATTATAAATACTGCTTTAAACCTTTTTAATAAAATGGGTTATAACGCTACGGGCGTAGATAGAATTATTGCTGAATCAAATGTCGCCAAGATGACTTTTTATAAATACTTTCCTTCTAAAGAAAGTTTAATCATGGAGTGCCTAGAGCATAGAAACATTAATATACAAAATTCTATTTATGAAAGGTTGAATGCACATCCAGATGCAGAGCCACTTGAAAAAATACATCTGATTTTTAATTGGTATATAGACTGGATTAACAGTGAAAACTTTAACGGCTGCCTATTTAAGAAGGCATTTATTGAAGTATCTAAACAATACACTTCAATTCGAGAACCATTTCAAGAATATACAAATTGGTTAATCAATTTATTAAATAGTTTATTAGTAGAGCTTGGTATTGAAAACCCTACTCCCCTTACCCATATGCTTATCTCAGTTATTGATGGGATTATCATTGATGGAACCATTGATAAAGATTTGATTGATCCTAACAAAAAATGGCAATATATCGAGTATTTAATTAAAACTGAAAATCTTAGTTGAACTGATAAAATTTAACCTCAAACCAATATATTATATATTTTTATATTGACTAGTTAAAATATAGCACTAATAAATATAAAGTTTATTGAGTATTAATATTAAAATAAATGAAATTTACTGCAGTAATAATTTTCTACCTTTTTGGACAAACTCATATTAGAATTCCGCATCCTTATTGTCTCCCATATCTCTATGAAAAAGTTTTTAGGCAATTCTATCTTTAAAGCAGTTGGTTGGACCTATGATGTAGATCCTACAATTCTTGAGAAAAAACAAGTTATTATTGGTTTTGAACATACGTCCAATTTGGATGCAATCTTATCTATTGCTCTGTTTCAAATGTTAGACCTAAAAATTCATACTTTAATAAAAAAGGAACTTTTCAAAGGTCCAATGAAGCCTATTCTTGAGAAATTAGGTGGAATACCTGTAGATCGAAAAGCGAGTAAAGATATTGTCTCTCAAATGGTTGAAAAATTTCAAAGTCACGATACATTTAATCTAGTCATTGCACCTGAAGCAACACGAGCAAAAGATGGATCTGAACGCAGACCTATCCGTACTGGATTCTGGCATATTGCTAAAGCTGCGAATGTGCCAATCGTACTGATGTACGCAAATCCAAGAACAAAAAAAGGCGGTATTTTAGGCAAAATTTACCCTTCAGATTTGCAAAAGGATCTTGAAACAATTAAAGAACTCTATGCGCAATATGATATTGATGTAAAGATTAGCTAACTAATTTAGTCGCAAACTTCGATTCTATTTTTTTAGCTAAATTTAGCCTCTCAAAGCGTGCTTAATTGGTTAACAAAACATAGGACAACAGTTTTCAAGAAAACCATGCCTATGATAATATTCTGGCACTTTTGCATTTTTTAATTTTTGGAGTTCACTTCCATGGCGGGTCATTCTAAATGGGCCAATATTAAGCATCGTAAAGCTAAACAAGATGCAAGTCGCGGTAAAGTTTTTACTAAATATATTCGTGAAATTGTGACTGCTGCCAGACTTGGTGGTGGAGATGCTGCTAGTAACCCTCGCCTTCGTGCTGTTGTCGAAAAAGCGCTTTCTGTCAATATGACACGTGACACCATTAACCGTGCAATTCAACGCGGTGTGGGTGGTGAAGATAATGATGATTTAAAAGAAGTAACTTACGAAGGTTATGGTGTTGGTGGTGTTGCTGTTCTTATTGAAACAATGACAGACAACCTAAACCGTACAGTACCTGATGTACGTCACTGTTTTAGTAAAACAAACGGTAATTTAGGAACTGCGGGTTCTGTATCTTATCTATTTACTAAGCGTGGTGAAATTACTTTTGAAGATGTCTCTTTAGAAGATAAAATCATGGAAGTTGCTCTAGAAGCTGGTGCAGAAGATATTGAAGTTTCAGAAGATGAAATTTTAGTCATTACTTCACCAGAAACTTTTGGTGATGTTCAAGATGCTCTCGCTGCTGCTGGCTTAAAATCTGATAACGCTGAAGTTGTAATGAGCCCTTCAACCAAAGCTGAAATTACAGATGTTGACCAAGCAAAACAAATTCTCAAAATGATCGATATGTTTGAAGATCTTGATGATGTACAAAACGTTTATACAAACGTTGAGTTCTCAGATGAAGTTTTAGCTCAATTAGATGCTTAAACCAAACATTGAAATTTAAAAACGCACCGATTGGTGCGTTTTTTTATAGCTTATTTAATAAGTTATAACAGTTAAACACATTGTATTCTTTAATCACAAAGCTCGAATGTAGAGCGACGACATTGTCAATTTTACCAATCCGTCTTAATAAAATTTCGCTGTAGTCATCCATATTACGTGCGACCAATTCAAGAATAAAATCGGCACTTTGACCAGTGACTAAAAATGCATTTGTAACTTCAGGAATAGCTTCAATTTCAGAAAGGAATTTATCGAAGGTCTCGCTATCATGTTTACTTAAAGAGACTTGTAGCAAAATATGCAAGGTAAAACCCAATTTGCTAAAGTTAATTTCTCTTTTAAGCTGTCCCATGATATTAGCTTCAATTAAGTGCTTAATGCGGCGATGAACAGAGCTAACTGAAAGATTAATCCGTTCTGAGAGCTCATTCAAATTCAGGTCTTCATGAGACAAAATTTCCAGAATTTGTTTATCAAAACGGTCTAACTCCATTCTTTTCTCCAGCCAGAATTTCACAGTGAAGACAGTATAACCCTATACCACTTACCTCTGCATTGAAAATACAAAGGTTTATGGGCAACAAAACCATATTTCTTCTATAGAGCTTAAGTCTTTTATGTCTTTTAAACGTGCAAGTATTGTCAGGGACGATTCATTTTAGAGAGTCAGCTCTATGCTTAAATCTGATTTATCGATGCAAAATCCTTATTCTCACTACTATTTAACGCTAAAAAGGAAGTAATTATCAAAATTTGACTATTTTTCAAGTTTCTTAAAGTTGGCATCTTTTTTGTTATGTATTTGCAGGAAAATTTTTATCCATGTCGGGGGAGTTCCTGTGAATAAGATCAAAACACTAGTATTAGCAATGAGTTCTTTAGGTGCAATGAGCGTGACGATGCCTGTGCATGCCGCTACAGATGCTGAAGTTAACGCCTTACGTGATGAAGTAAAGGAGTTAAAACAACTCGTCCAGAAACTATCTGATCAACAAAAAACAGCTTTAACTGTCACTGCTCCAGCAACAGTTCCCGCAGCACCAGTTACCCCTACACCTCCTGCATCAAAACCAGGTTGGATGGCTATGGCCGATGGGCAAACTCAAGTCAAGCTTTATGGTAGTGTTCGCACAGATGCAACCTATGACTTTAAAGGTTCAAATGGCAGTATTTCAAATGGTGCCAATTATCCACTCAATAAAGATGATCCAAAACAAGACTCACTAAATGTATCTGCAGCAACTTCACGAATTGGCTTAGATATTACTCGACCAACTCAATATGGAGATTTAACAGGTAAAATTGAAGCCGATTTCATGGGTGGCAATGGAGATAATGGTGCTGGCACCTTCCGTATTCGTCATGCCTATATGTCTTTAGGTAAATGGTTAGCAGGCCAAACAACTTCACCTTTTATAAACACCGATACATCACCAGAGACACTAGACTTTACTGGTGCAGTCGGAACAGGTACCACTCGTACTGTACAAGTACGATATACTCAACCAATCAATGCACAGCAAAAAATATTAGTTGCCCTAGAAGGTGGCGATGTTGAAAAAGTAAGTAATGCTGCTGGCGGAAGCCGCTTTCCTGCTTTAACAGCACGATATGACTTCAAAACTACGGATAATAAAGGCCTATTACAGTTACATGGTCTTGCCCATGAAAACCGTGTAGCTCCAACAGATAGTGTTTCACAAGAAAAAATCGGTTGGGGGGTGGGCGTTGGAGGTAAATATGATTTAACTCCTCAAGATAGTTTAGTTGCTAGCTATTATCATGTTAAAGGTGATGGTCGATATTTGTCTTATAGCAACTCGGCTTATAACTATGACACAACAACACAAGATATTAATTTAGGAGAATTCGATAGCGCAGTAATTGGATATCAACGTAAATGGAGTCCTATCCTCCGCTCTACTTTTGCTGTAGGTGGTATTCAATATAAAGATAATAGCGTCTATGCAAATAGCAATTTAACCAATACCAGCTATAACAAAGAGATTTATAATGCTTTAGTTAATTTAATCTGGAACCCAGTTAAGAATATTGATTTAGGAGCAGAATATACCTACGGTCAACGTGAAACTTTTGCAGGTGATAAAGGCGATTACTCACGTATAAATTTACTTGCTAAATATAATTTCTAAAAGCTAGATATAAAAAAAGAGCCTTTAAAGGCTCTTTTTTTATTGTCACAATTAATGCATTGCCTGAATTTTCTCTAAGAAAAGTTTAGCGCGCTCGTGACGAGCCTCTAAATTATCAAAAAATTCATTGGTTGGACAATCTTCAAGAATTTTCCCTTCATCCATGAAAATTAAACGGTTCGATACTCGTTTAGCAAAACCCATTTCATGAGTAACACACATCATGGTCATACCTTCATTTGCAAGTTGTACCATCACTTCAAGCACTTCTCCTACCATTTCAGGGTCGAGTGCCGAAGTAGGTTCATCAAACAACATACAGATTGGGTCCATAGATAACCCGCGAGCAATTGCAACACGTTGTTGTTGTCCACCAGAAAGTTGTCCTGGAAATTTATCTTTATGCGCAAGCAACCCAACTCGTTCCAGATACTTAAGTCCCTTTTCCCGAGCTTCAGCAACTGAGCGTTTTAACACCTTCACTTGAGCAATCGTTAAATTTTCCAAAACTGTCATGTGCGGAAAAAGTTCAAAGTGCTGAAACACCATTCCTACGCGAGAACGGAATTTTGCAAGATCAGTTTTTGGATCTTTTAATGAAACCCCATCAACAATAATGTCACCTTGCTGAAATGGTTCTAAAGCATTTACGGTTTTAATGAGCGTTGATTTTCCTGAACCAGATGGCCCGCAAACAACAACGACATCACCTTTTTCAATACTCGTCGTGCAATCTGTTAAAACCTGAAAATCACCATACCATTTAGAGATATGTTGGATGTCTATCATTGGCATTTAAAATCTCCAATTAGCGAATGATGGCAATTTTTTCCTGTAAGCGTTTGACTAATTGCGATAGTACAAACGAGCTACAGAAATACACCACAGCGACGATTAAGTAGAATGTTGCTTTTGTTTCAGGACCATAGGTATTAGCCAATGTATCTGCACGACCTAAGAAGTCTGGTGCACTAATCACATAGACTAATGACACATCCTGAAAGAGAATAATGGTTTGAGTAAGTAATACTGGGAGCATGTTACGGAAGGCCTGCGGTAACACCACATAACGCATAGATTGACCATAGGTGAAACCTAAAGCGTAGCCTGCATTGACCTGACCTTTTGAAATAGACTGAATACCGGAACGTACAATTTCCGAGAAAAATGCAGCTTCAAAAATCGCAAAGGTCACAACACTCGAAAATAATGGCCCCCAATAAGTATCTGATTGAAACTCAAATATTTTCGGCAACAAAAAATAGAAAATAAAGATGACCTGAATTAATGGAATACCACGAAATAGATCGACATAGAACTTTGCAAAGTTACTTGCGATTGCGCTGTTAGATAAACGCATCATTGCCAATGGAGTTCCAATCAGGATTCCTCCCATCATCGCAAGTACCGTTACCGTAAGCGTGAAGATAAAACCTTCTTTGAGTGCAGCAATAACATCAGGATGATGTAATAGAGAAAAATCCATAATTATTTTCCTCCCGAACCTAAACCTGGTACAGCCATACGTTTTTCAATCCATGCCATCACAAATTTAATGGTGTAGGTAATGATTAAATAAACCGGTGTAGACAGAATAAGAATGATAATGTCCTGAGAAGTTTCTTCTCGCATGGTTTTGGTATAAGCGAAGAAGTTCAAAACACTTAACGCATATAGAACTGCTGAGTTCTTAAAAACGTTCATTGCTTCTGAAGTAATGGTTGGCCATACAGTACGGTATGCAACCGGTAAAATCACATAACGATAACTTTGCGCCGTTGTAAAACCCATCGCAGAAGCAGCGAACTTTTGTCCGCGAGAAACTGTGTTAATCCCCGCTCTTACATGCTCAGAAACACGTGCTGCGGTATATAGACCCAAAGCAAAAACACCAATAACAGCAGGATGATGATTTAGAAGGTTTTTCCACCATCCACCTGCTACAACGTCTCCACTTCCAGCACTTAAACTATCTGGTAAGAACTCTGGGAATACAAAAGCCCAGAAGAATAACTGTACAATTAAAGGAATATTACGGAATATTTCGACATAACAGTTGCCGATAAATGCAAGCGGTTTGTTGGGTAAAGTACGAATTACCCCGAGGAGAGAACCTAATAAAAATGCGATAAGAAAGGCTACAACAGCAGTCCATACCATAGTAAAGACACCAGAACCTAACATTTGTAACCATGTGGGCGCCTCAGAATAAGCATTGTAGCTAGAGCTACCAATGACTTTACAAACTGATTCTGCCCATGCGGCTTTATCGACACCATATTCATTAGACTCCGCACAGAATATAGTCCAGTTTAGCGAGCCGACTGACATGTTTGCCCCTTAAATGAATATCTTAGAAAATAGACCACTTGTGCAAATGAGGTTTTACACTTGCACAAGTAAATTTAGGACAAAAGGAACGTGTTAAATCCCTGCATCTGTTGGGTGGGCTTTAAGCTTTTTGTAAGATGCACTTGGCTGCATATTTAAATTAGTATTTTTTGGTGGAATTGGAGATAAGAACCATTTCTTATATAAAGCGTCCATTTGACCAGTTTTCCATAAATTATTTACGGTACGGTCGGCAACTGCTTTAAATTTTGGATCATCTTTAGCAATCATGATGCCATAAGGTTCTGACGAAAGTACTGGCCCTACAATTGCGAATGCTTTTGGTGTAGATGACTTAGCAATTAGACCAGCTAAGATATTGTCATCCATTACAAATGCTGCGGCACGGCCAGATGCCATCATGGCAAATGAGTCAGAATGGTCTTTACCATAAATGTTTTGTACATTAAGTGACTGACCTTTTTCATTCATTTTAATGTACTTGTCAGATGTTGTACCTTGAGTCGTAACCACTGCTTTACCATTTAAATCAGCTAGACTCTTAATACCAGAGTTTGCTTTAACAGCCATGCGCACTTCTGTTGCATAGTAGTTCGTTGAAAAACCAACTTGTTGCTGACGCTGTTTAGAGTTTGTAGTCGTACCACATTCCATATCAATATTTCCTGCTAAAAGCTCAGGAATACGTGTTGATGAAGTGACTGCCTTGTATTCAACTTTTAAACCAGGCATTTTCAATTCTTTCTTAATATCATTTGCGAACTGGTTACAAATGTCGACTGCATAACCTACTGGTTTACCTCCAACAACGTATGAAATTGGGTCGGATGATTCTCGGTGACCAATAACGATTTTTCCAGTACTTTTGATTTTTGCTAATGTGTCTGCTGCCTGTATTTGAGAAGTAGCACCAACCGTACAAAGCATAATTGTTGAAACAATGAGAGAGGTTGCAGAACGTTTCATAAGAACTCCTTGATGATCATTCCTCTATTTGTCTACAGAATCATTCTTATAGAGAAATAGAGTGATTTATTATTAAATTGCAATTATCGAGCCAACTTTTCCAAGTAGGACTTCATCCATTTGCTTCACTTATTATTTATCTGTTTCGCAGAGTTAATACCTTTAAAACTGCTCACATGTTTCTTACTTTAATCTATATTTTAATCTTCTGTCTATTATTAAGCTCATCTAATTACACTTAAATGTGGCAATTTTTGATTACATTGTAAACACATGCACAATAAAGTGGCTTAATTTTTTCTAAAAACTGTTTTTAGAAAAACTATTTTATTAATAAAAAGAAAAATTAATTTTATTAGGCATTTAGACTAAAAGTCTAAGTTTGTAATTAAAAAACAAAACGAACCTCAAAATAATAAATAAAAATGTTTTAATAAAATTCATTTATAAAATTTATAGTCATGTTTTTTACAATTAAAATATTTCTACAAATATAAAAAAAGCCCGATTTATTTCGAGCTTTTTTATAAAATCTATAGTTTAAATGCCTCGCCAATCAACGCGTGCATTTCTTTCTGTTTGATATATTCTTAAAACATATTGTCCAAGGGGCAAATCAAGTAAAGCTTTCTGATAATTGCTCCACTCGGGCGACACCTCTTCATCCTCTTCGGGCTCCCATGGTGTACCTTTTATTTCAAGTAAAGGTGCAAGCATAGAACATACTGAAATATCCGCGAGACTTAAGCGGTCTCCAACCATATAACGTGCTTGGTTTTCAATGAGGTACTGATTCAACTCATTTATAAGTTCATCCATACGCTCTTTTGACTGACTTACTAGCTCCTCTTCAAGCTTATAGTTCTTCTTTACTAAAGTTTTGAGGAAAGGTTTTGATATTTTTTCAAACTGGCGCAAGTAACCTTGTTCACCCATCATAATTTCTAGAGCATGGTCTCCGTGGGCTAAAGTATGAGCAAGTGCCCAACGACGTACATGTACACCAAGTTCATCTGCCAAGCTATCTATCTTGAGCGTTTGTTGTCGAAGTTGTTCATCACGGCGCAAAAGTACATGCTCTGGATAGGTATCATCCAGATAAAGTGCAATTTTAGTTGATTCAGCAATCCAACGTTGGTCATCTTTCAAAATTGGCAATAAATTTTGCCCAGTTTTGAGTTGTGCAAATGCACGATGGAAGCCTGGAATCAAATTATGTGCAACGTAATCAAGTTCTTTATGGTCTAACAACCAGCGAGCTTTTTCACAATAATGAGACAAAGGAAACTGATACAAAACCCGCATAAAATCTCCACGTTTATTTTTATTTGACTATTCGTACAAAAATCGTCTTAGGTAAATAGATACTTTAGAAGCTATTTTTAATGAAAACAATGGATATTGTGCTCATTTTTCACTGACAGTTAGGTCTATATTTTTTATATCTTTTTTTACCGTACTTATAGCTCTTTTTCATAATAAAACCACTTTAGTAATTTGCTTAGACAATAAATTTCATAATCAATTGATTTTTAATACATTTCCATATCTATATTTATTTATTAAAAATCAAAAAAAGTGCTTTGCATTTTTATTCATAAGCTGAGCATAAGTCCTCGTTTAGTGGAAAAATATTTCTTTTGTAAGGTAATGACAGCAATACAAGGTGTCATTATGTCTAATTCTCTATCTAAAACGACGGCATACGTCCAAGTCATTCAAAATGATCAACAAGCCATTAATGCTGCTTATCAAGTGGCTGATTTTGCTTTAGAGGGTCGTAATACACGTGATCAACAACGCCAACTTCCTTTTGAGCAAATCGAAAGCTTTAGTCAAAAAGGTTTAGGTGGAATTCGCATTGCAAAAAAATATGGCGGTGCTTTTGTGTCCAATAAAACTTTGGCTCAAGTCTTTCGTATTTTAAGTAAAGGCGATGCCAATGTTGGTCAAATTCCACAAAATCAAATTAGTCTGTTAAACCTCGTCGAGATCTTGGGCACAGAACAACAAAAACAATTTATCTTTTCAGAAATATTGGCAGGCAAACGTCTTGCTAATGGTGGACCAGAACGTAATACACATGACTCAAAAACACTAAAAACCACGCTTACCATTGAAAACGGTAAATACATTTTAAACGGTGAAAAATTTTATTCGACAGGAACAAGTTTTGCGCATTGGCTCGCAATTAAAGCGGTTCATCCCGAAGGTCATGTTGTTTTAGTAATTGTTAACTCGGATGCTCAAGGTATTGAAGTCATTAATGACTGGAATGGTTTTGGGCAACGTACGACAGCAAGTGGCACGGTTAAATTAAATCATGTTGAAGTCAATCCTGAACTTATTTTTGATGAACGTTTATTGACACAAGTTCCGACGTATCGCGGTGCCTATTCTCAGTTATTACAAGTAGCTATTGATGTTGGGATTGCGGAAGCTGCATTTGACGATACTTTATCGACTATTCATAAAGCACGTCCAATTATTGATGCAAATGTTGAAAAAGCCAGCTTTGAACATTACACCTTACAAGAAGTAGGTAAGTTAAATATTTTGCTCGATGCTGCAATCTTACTGCTTGATGAAGCTGCTGAATATTTAGATGAACTTGACCAACTCCAAACTGTGACTGATGAACAAGTAGCTAAAGCTTCAATTTTGGTTGCTGAAGCAAAAGTATATGCCAATGATGCAGCTCTACAAATTTCTGAAAAACTACTAGAACTAGGCGGTAGTCGTTCAAGCTTAAGCCAACACAATTTAGACCAACATTGGCGAAATGCCCGTGTACATACCTTACACGACCCTGTTCGTTGGAAATTACATGCCATTGGCAATTATTACCTTAATGGTCATTTCCCTGCCCGCCATGCCTGGATTTAAGGAGAAATTGTCATGACTTCATATCAATCGGTTCAAACAAAACAAACATCGGCATCTGGCCAAGCGCACATTATTCAAAATGATGCTGAAGCTTTAGAAGTTGCCAAACAGTTTGCTGAGCAATTTAAGAAAACCGCAGTTGAGCGAGACGCTAAACGAATTTTACCGTATACCGAAATTGATGCTTTGAGCCAATCTGGTCTTTGGGCAATTACAGTGCCAAAGCAATATGGCGGTGCCGAAGTTTCAAGCCATACCGTTGCTAAAGTGATTGCGCTTTTAAGCGGTGCAGATGGTTCAATCGGACAAATTCCACAAAATCATTTTTATGCTTTAGAAGTATTGCGCAATACAGGTACAGAAGCCCAAAAACAACGTTTGTATGGCGAAGTGTTAAATGGCACTCGCTTTGGTAATGCACTTGCTGAGTTTAAAACTAAAACTTCAACCCATAAACAAACCAATATCCGTCCTCACGAAAATGGGTATTTGATTCAGGGTGAAAAGTTTTACTGCACAGGAAGTTTATTTGCTCACCGAATTCCAACCTTAGTTTTAGATGATGCAGGCCGAGAATATTTAGCCTTTGTAAAAAGTGGTTCACAAGGATTAAAACTTGTTGATGACTGGTCTGGTTTTGGTCAGAAAACCACAGGTAGCGGCACTGTTAAATTTGATCAGGTTTTCGTAGATGCAGATGATGTTATTCCTTTTGATACTGCATTTTTACAACCAACCTTAGTGGGCCCTTTTGCGCAAATTATGCATGCATCAATTGAGGTAGGCATTGCACGTGCAGCCTTTGAAGAAAGTTTGCAAAGAGTGCATCAAGCGCGCCCATGGATTGATTCAAATGTAGAAACTGCAAATCAAGATCCTTTGACAATTTATGAGCTAGGACGCATTGCTGTCGATGTACGAGCAAGTGAAGTGTTATTAAAACAGGCAGCTCAATCAATTGATGCCGCAAAAATTGAAACTACACCTGAAAGCATTGCAAAAGCTTCAATTGATGTGGCCAAAGTACGTGCTCATAGTAGCGATATTGCACTTAAAGCATCCTCTAAGCTGATTGAACTTGCAGGAAGCCGTGGTAGTCAATCACAAGATGGTCTAGACCGCTTCTGGCGCAATGCGCGCGTACATACGTTGCATGATGCCGCACGATGGAAATATTACTTTATTGGGAACTATGTTCTTAACGGTGTTCTACCACCTCGTCGGGGGACATTGTAATGGCAGATTTTAAAGCGAAAGAAATTTTACTCAATGCATTTGATATGAACTGTGTTGGGCATATTAATCATGGCTTATGGACACATCCACGTGATAAATCACATCGTTTTAATGAACTGAGCTACTGGACAGAACAAGCCAAAACATTAGAAAGTGGTTTATTTGATGGTTTGTTTATTGCAGACATTACAGGTGTGTATGACGTCTATCAAAATGGTATAGATCTGACTTTAAAAGAGTCCATTCAGCTTCCTAGCCATGACCCATCTACACTCATTTCAGCTATGGCGGCAGTCACTCAAAACCTAAGTTTTGGAGTCACTGTGAACTTAAGCTATGAGCATCCATATCAGTTTGCCCGCCGTTTTGCGAGTCTTGACCATTTAACTCAAGGTCGTATTGGCTGGAATATCGTGACGGGTTATCTAGATAGTGCCGAACGCTTAATTGGTCAAAAAGGTTTAAAAGACCACGATGCTCGCTATGAACAAGCCGAAGAATTTTTAGAGCTTTGCTATAAATATTGGGAAGGATCTTGGGAAAACGACGCCGTTAAAAAAGATAGAGTACAGCGTGTTTTTACAGATCCATCTAAAGTTCACACTATTCACCACCACGGAAAATATTACCAAAGTGAAGGTGTATTTCAGGTGTCTCCTTCTGTGCAACGCACCCCGACACTGTTTCAAGCAGGTGCTTCACCCAAAGGTATGCAGTTTGCGACTCGTCATGCTGAGTGTGTATTTATTGGTGGCGACAAACCCGAAAAAATACGCGAACAAGTGAAAAAGATTCGTGCTCTTGCAGAACAGCAAGGCCGTTCAGCGGATGACATTAAAGTCTTCGTTGGCATCACCGTTGTTGTTGCCGAAACACATGATCTCGCTGTACAAAAACTTAATGAATATTGTCAGTATGCAAGTCCTGAAGCTGGCCTCGCGCATTATGCGAGTTCAACAGGCATTGACTTAAGTAAATTTGCTAACGATGAAGCAATTCCTTACCAAAAAAGTAACAGCATTGTTTCGATTACCGAAAAATTTAAAGAACAGCAAATCACAAAAAATGACTTAAAAGCTCAGCATGTTTTAGGTGGTCGTTATCCCCTCATCGTAGGTAGTGGCGAAGAAGTTGCTGAATACTTAATTCATCTTTTAGATGAGACAGATATTGATGGCTTTAATTTGACACGTACAGTTGCACCTGAGTCTCACCACGACTTTATTCGCTTGGTTATTCCTGAACTACAGCAACGTGGTCGCTATAAAACTGCATATAAAACGGGTTCACTACGGAACAAAATTTTTAATCGGGGTGATCAATTACCAGAACAACACCCTGTTCAAGCGTTCCGATGTAGTCCCTATAACAACAGCAAAAACTTAACAAAAATTGAAGAAATAATCGCTTAAATTTGGAGATAGACATGGCTCAAACAGCCTCAAAAAAATGGCTAGGCGTAGGCTTAGTCGTTGTAGTGCTTTTTATTGCTTTATTCTTATGGAATAAACATCGTCAAAGTGGCTCAAATGAACTTGTGATTGGTATTAGTCCACCATTTGCAAAACCTTTACAAGCTGCTGCCGATGAAGCAAAGAAACAAGGATTAAATGTAAAACTGGTTGAGTTTTCTGACTGGAACACACCAAACATTACCTTAAATCATGGGGATATTGATGCGAACTTTTTCCAGCATCAACCTTTCTTAGACAATGCAATTAAAGAAACTGGCTTTAAGTTAAAGGCATTTGCAGTGGGTGCTGCATCACATGTGGGACTTTACTCAAAAAAGTATAAAAGCTTAGATGAATTGCCACAAAACGCACGCGTAGTCATCCCAAATGATCCAGTGAATCAAGGTCGTGCCCTACTACTTTTACAGCAAGCTAAATTAATTACGCTTAAACATTCAAATAATCATTTATCTGCACTTAAAGATGTTGTTTCAAACCCTAAAAACTTGCAATTCATTGAAGTTGAGGGGCCACAAACTGCTCGTGCAATTGATGATGTTGACTTGGCTTTTGGCTATCCACACTACTTGCGCTTAGCAAAAACAGCTGACCCTAATAGTGCGCTTTTACTTGATGACAATACCAATAAACGTTATGCAATTTTGTTTGTAGTGCGTGATGACTATCAGGATAAGGGCGACAAATTAAAGAAATTTGTTGAAATCTATCAAAACTCGCCAAAAGTTAAAGCTGTGTTAGATGCTGAGATTGGCCCAAAACTTTGGTTCCCTGGCTGGAAGTAAGGAGAATGACAATGGTGAGTTTTGGATCACAAGTTGATTTTTCTCTACCTCATATCAAAATTCGTGGCTTAAATAAGTTTTACCAATCGCAGGGTCAAAAACTGCATGCTTTAAAAGAGATTAACCTTGATATTCCTCAAGGTAAGATTTTAGGCATTATTGGTAAAAGTGGTGCAGGAAAATCTTCCCTACTCCGCACGTTAAATGGCTTAGAACAAGTAAATACAGGCAGTATTCACATTCATCAACAAAACATTGCTGAATTGAGTCATGCCGAGCTTATTCAAACTCGCCAACGAATTGGAATGATTTTTCAACATTTCAATTTGATGTCTGCAAAAACGGTCTGGGAAAATGTGGCATTGCCCTTAAAAGTTTCCAATTACAACAAAGCAGATATCGATGAGCGTGTAAATGAAGTTCTGGCACTCGTAGGTCTTGCAGATAAGTCTGGTCATTATCCATCACAACTTTCGGGCGGACAAAAGCAACGTGTCGGTATCGCACGTGCACTTGTCCATCATCCTGAAATTTTACTGTGTGATGAAGCCACCTCAGCACTCGACCCTGAAAGTACTGCTACTATTTTGGCTTTACTTAAAAAGATTAATCAGGAACTTGGTCTAACGATTGTACTCATCACTCACGAAATGCAGGTCATTCGAGAAATTTGTGATCAAGTCGTGGTGATTGACCAAGGTGAAATTGTCGAGGCTGGGCAAGTCTGGTCTGTATTTTCACGACCAGAACAACAAATTACTCAAGAATTGTTAAACCTTGAGCAGATCACTCTGCCTTTTAAAATCAGTCCTCTACCCGATGAAAATTCAACTCATATTATTGTAAAACTGAAATATGAATCTGAAGCACATCAAGTACCCGATATACAAGAGATACTTGCTAGATTTAAAGCACCCGTCAATTTATATCAAAGTCAGGTCGATACCATTCAAGGGCACATTATTGGTTCACTTTTAGTCGGTATTCCTAACGTAGAAATTGATCTTTCATCTATACGACAAGATGCATCAACTGCAATTGCACAATTTGAGGTACTTGGTTATGCACGACCAGCTCATTGATTTATTAATTACTGGAACTGTAGATACCTTGCTCATGGTAGGTGCATCTGCATTTATTGCTTTTTTAATTGGCTTACCGATTGCTGTTGTTTTAGTCAGTACTTCTGAGCACGGCATTCATCCGTCACAAAAGATTAATCAAGCTTTGGGTTGGGTCATCAACATTACTCGTTCTGTACCCTTTCTAATTTTAATGGTCGCTCTGATTCCACTTACTCGCTGGATTGTGGGTACAAGTTATGGCGTTTGGGCAGCTGTTGTTCCCTTAACTATTGCGGCGATTCCCTTCTTTGCCCGTATTGCAGAAGTCAGCTTACGTGAAGTCGATCAAGGCTTAATTGAAGCAGCACAAGCCATGGGTTGTAACCGTAAACAAATTATTTGGCATGTACTTTTACCCGAGGCTTTACCGGGTATTGTGGCAGGCTTTACCGTGACTATTGTGACTATGATTAACTCATCAGCAATTGCAGGTGCTATTGGTGCAGGTGGCTTAGGAGACATTGCTTATCGATATGGTTATCAACGTTTTGATATGCAAATTATGTTGGCTGTAATTTTAGTGCTCATTGTTTTAGTCATGTTAGTACAAACGACTGGCGATGCATTAGCCCAGCAACTTGATAAACGTAAAGTTTAAAAGCAATACAACCCCGCTCTAGCCATGACTTTGTCATGGCTTTCATGTAAAATCAGCGACAATTTTTAATTTACACATTTGTGAGTGGTTTTCATGGGTTTTAATTGCGGTATTGTTGGTCTGCCAAACGTAGGGAAATCTACCCTTTTCAATGCATTAACGAAAGCAGCGATTGCAGCGGAAAACTTCCCTTTCTGTACCATTGAACCAAACACAGGTATTGTTCCTGTACCAGATCCACGTTTAGACAAACTTGCTGCGATTGTTAAACCACAGCGTATTTTGCCAACTACAATGGAATTTGTGGACATTGCAGGTCTTGTTGCTGGTGCATCAAAAGGTGAAGGCTTGGGTAACCAGTTCCTTGCTAACATCCGTGAAACTGATGCGATTGCTCATGTTGTACGTTGTTTCGAAGACGAAAACGTAATTCACGTAAATGGTAAAATTGATCCATTAGACGACATCGCAACCATCAATACTGAACTTGCGCTTGCCGATCTTGAAACTGTTGCTAAAGCAATTTTACGTTTAACTAAAGTTGCTAAAGGCGGTGACAAAGAAGCTGTAGCAACTAAAGCAGTTTTAGAAAAAATCCAACCTTTACTTGATGAAGGTAAACCAGCTCGCGCAGCTGATTTGTCTGATGACGAACGTAAATTAGTTCGTGGTTTTGGTTTAATGACTTTAAAACCAACCATGTATATTGCAAACGTTGCAGAAGATGGTTTTGAAAATAACCCACACTTAGACGCAGTTAAAAAACTTGCGGCTGAAGAAAACGCTATCGTTGTTCCTCTTTGCAACCAGATTGAAGCTGAAATTTCATTATTAGAAGATGAAGATCGTGCTGAATTCTTAGAAGCAATGGGTAT
The DNA here is from genome assembly GCF_035615275.1 of Acinetobacter sp. IK23. Classification (NCBI taxonomy): domain Bacteria; kingdom Pseudomonadati; phylum Pseudomonadota; class Gammaproteobacteria; order Moraxellales; family Moraxellaceae; genus Acinetobacter; species Acinetobacter sp. IK23. The sequence goes on along the minus strand of NZ_JANBNX010000002.1, from coordinate 26,322 downwards.
GGAAGAACCAGGCTTAAACGTGGTTATTCGTGCCGGTTATGCGCTTTTAGGTTTACAAACTTATTTCACTGCTGGTGTACAAGAAGTACGTGCTTGGACAGTAAAAGTTGGTGCAACCGCTCCTCAAGCAGCTGGTGTGATTCATACCGACTTCGAAAAAGGCTTTATCCGTGCTGAAGTTGTTGCATACGATGACTTTGTACAATACAACGGTGAGAACGGCGCTAAAGAAGCTGGTAAATGGCGTTTAGAAGGTAAAACTTACGTTGTTCAAGACGGCGATGTAATGCACTTCCGTTTTAACGTTTAAGTTAAAGCTAAAAAAGCCCCAATATATTGGGGCTTTTTTTATTATTAATGACTTAAATCCATCGTCTCTCGTTTACTGCGTGCCTCTTGTAAAATACGTGCATGCAAAGGCTTTCTAAAACCCAGCATAAATATAAATTCTGCCAATACAAATAACGGCCCTATCGCGAGTCCAATCACATCATCAACAAAGGCAGGTTTTTTCTTTTCGAAATAATGTCCAACAAACTGAAAGACCCAACCCACTACAAAGAAACCAATACTTGCCGCTAACCATTGTCCTAAAGAAAGCTCGGCAATTTGGCTTGCCAATGGATACACAGCAACTAAAATAATCAGCATGAGTAAACCAAATACTTTATCTAAAATGAAGTAATAGATCGTACTAACTGCAATCAACACCATAGCTAAAGTCAGTTTAAAACTGCCAATATCAACTCCAGCTCTCACTGTTAAACATAAAATTGAAAATACAATAAGTGGAATACCAACAAAATGCGTCAAAATATTTTGATGGTTTAAATGATAAGCCGCATATTTGCTAAGCTGTTGCTCCAGATTTGTCATGAGTGATTCCCTATTCATCTACATATAGTCATACTGTACAAATAAGGAAAACTTAAAGTTGTCAGCTATTTGACAAAGTAATGATTTTTTTCATGGATGGACTGATATTGGATCTTATTTATATTAATCGACTTAAAGTAAATACATGGTTTAGTGTGCTTCCAGAAGCATTTCAAAATTTTATTTTAGAACATGGTAAGCAAATTACTTTTGAAAAAAATAGTTATGTGTTCCGCGCTCAAGATATCTTTGATGGCATTTACACTGTGCTTGAAGGCTCAATTAGTTTGGGTTATGTCGATGTAAATGGTAATGAAGCTCTTTCTGCAATTGCTGAGCCAATTATGTGGTTTGGTGAAATATCTCTGATTGACCATGAACCGCGCTCACATGATGCCATTGCCTTGAAAAAAAGTACCGTTCTACATATTCCTGCCAAACCATTAAATCAATTACTCAAAGACAATCCGTATTATTGGTACTACTTTGCTCGTTTAACCAGTCAAAAACTCAGATATGTTTTTTTAGAACAGATTGCTATACAAACACGCAGTATTTCTCAAAGACTTGCTCAACGTCTTTTGTTTATTTTGGAAGGTTATGGTAATCACATTCTTATACAAGAAAGACAAATTCATATTTCTCAAGAACAATTAGCAAATATGCTCACTACCTCAAGACAGACTGTTAATCATGAGTTAAACTTATTAGAAAAGCAGAATATTATTAAAATTGCGTTCAGAAAAATTGAAATTTTAGACATAGAAAAGTTAAATTTAATTGCAAAATCTACTAGTTAAATAGATTAAAAAAATCTATATAATAAAAACTTAAAATTAAATTAAAAAATTAGATAACACTGCAAAATAAAACATTGTTCAAACTCTATTTCACAAAATAAATATTCCAAAACAGAATTTTTCATCTTACACTCGAACTGAGCAATAATACTCAACAAGGCGCTGATTAACATGAAAAAATTATCAACAATTCTTACAGCTGGCGTATTGGCAATGTTAAGTGTTTCGGCATTTGCATGTCCAAAAGGAACTCAACTCCAAGGAGGAACTGGACCACATCATAAAGGCGGTAAATGTGTTGCTATGAGCGGCAAAACGACTGCTAAAAAAGAAGCTAAGAAAGATATGAATGAGAAGAAACATGCTGCTATGACTAGCGCGACTAACGCTAAACAAGAAGCAAATCAAGCTACTCATCAAATGAAACAAGATGCTGTAAAAACTGCAAACACTGCTAAGAAACCATAATTAATATTAATTTATGTGTTAAAAAAGCGAGATTCTAAATCTCGCTTTTTTTATTATTACCATTATTTCGGAGATGTATTTCCTAAATTTGGGTTATCAATTGCTTCCTTACACTGCTGTTTATCACGTTCGTAGTCTGTTTGTTTTTGAGCAACTGTTTTTTCATTTTCCAGTGTTTCTCGTGCCCATACATCTAGACTAGTTAAGGCTTTTCGGCAAAGTGCATATTTTCCTTCAGTTACCGAATCTGTCATTTTTACGTTAATACGCCAGTCCGTACTCAGCTGACGTAGTGGTTTGCGAACCTTATCATTTATCTGATTAAGCTGTTTTCCATAAACTAAAGGGTCAACAGAGTTAATTAATGTCCATGCCTTTTTCGCATAGACCGTTGCATCATTGGTTAATTTCGGCGCTGGTTTAATTTCAACTTTTTTATCTGGGTTATGTCCATCATCACAACCCTGCAATATAAATGCGCTTGCACTCAGGATGGCGATATAAACTAAACGAGTCTTTGATTTGAACATATCAAACTGCCGAATTAAACATTTCGGCACTATGCTATTAAATTCGGCTACAATACTCAATCTTTCAAGTTTTTATAATTGTTTTACAGCCAAGGTGTATCGTGTCGAATCAACAACAGATGGCTGCTCAAAAAGCAACTTTTTGGCAAGGTGCCAAAGATAGCCAAGCCATCGTACTCACCTATTTACCTGTTTCTTTTGCCTTTGGCGTTTCTGCATCTCAATTTGGTTTCAGTCCTTGGGAAGCATTTTTTCTTTCTTGTTCAATGTATGCTGGTGCAAGCCAATTTCTTGTGGTTGCACTTTTGGCTAGTGGTTCATCTATTTGGTTAACGGCGCTAACAGTCATTGCACTAGATATTCGCCATGTACTCTATGGTCCAGCACTGTATAACTTGATTCCCAATAAATTAAATCTAAAAAAGACGGCTGTTTGGGCTTGGGGGCTTACAGATGAAGTTTTTGCCAGTGGAATGATTCAACTTTCGCAACGTAAACAGCAATGGTCTGAATCTTGGATGTTAGGCTTAAGTCTATTCAGCTGGATGTCTTGGGCAACTGGTTCATTGTTAGGTGGCTTATTTGCAGATCAAGTCGCCCATCTTCCAAAATTTTTACAAGCAGCTTTAGACTTTTTACTACCCGCTTTATTTTTAAGCTTTTTGCTCGCAGCTTTTGAGCGCAAACATACTTTAGTCGTTGCAGTATCTTTAGTAGTTTCAGCCTTGGCATGTTATTGGATTACCTTATCAGCAGCTATTTTTATTGGTATTTTTTCAGGCATTTTAGCGGGTTTATTTAAACACTATGTGCTGAAACAGCATGAAGAGGTTGAAGCCTAATATGAACTTAGAAATTATATTAGTCGGCATTATTGTCGGTATTGCCAATTTTGCTTCACGCTTTGGCCCGTTCTTCGTTATACAAAAACTACAAGGTACTCATCAAAAACGCGGCTCTGTCTGGATAAAAATTGCTTTAGGGAGTATTGGTATCTCTGCCATTAGCGCGATGCTTGTAGTTGCAACTCTGCCCCCTTTACTTGAAACTCCCAACAAGAGCTTCGCAATGTTTATGGGTTTTATAGTTTTAGCAGCTCTTTATTTTAAATTTAAGAAAATTGTTCCAGCGACTTTAACTGCTGCACTCGTTTATGGTTTGATCTACACATATTTACCTTTATAAATAGATAAACTGATCATCCTTATATAATATATAAAGGCTAGAAGTGATTAATAGTAATAGCTTCTAGCATGAAAAACTCATTTTTTAAATTTATTAAAAGATAACACCATCTAGCGATTAGAGATAAAAATGTCACAAGTTAAAATTTATGCAAATGAACAAACCATCATGCAGTATCGAGAATTGCTTTCTCATGCTATTCATCAGGCTCTTATTGAAGAGTTGAAATATCCTGTCGAGAAAAGATTTCAACGCTTTATGAGTCTAAAACCAGAAAACTTTATCTATCCTTCAGATCGAAGCCAACACTACATCATTATTGAACTTTCAATGTTTGCTGGCAGAAGTACTGAAGCGAAGAAAAGACTCATTCAAACTTTATTTCGTAATATTGAACAGTATTGCAAAATTAGCCCACAAGATATTGAAGTCACTATTTTTGAAACACCTAAAGAGAATTGGGGCATCCGTGGTCAAAATGCAGATGAAATGCATCTAAACTATCAGGTTAACGTTTAAAAATTATCTGCATCATTGTCTGACAAAATTCATTTTTTTATGTGTGATAAGGCTTAACTCCACCATAAGTTCTGCTATGCTTAAAAAAATAATTTTGTCAGGATGATTCGCATGAGCGTGACACTCGGTACCCCACTTCAATCTTCTGCATTTAAAGTTTTATTGTTAGGTTCAGGAGAGCTTGGTAAAGAAGTTGTAATTTCCTTACAACGCCTTGGTGTTGAAGTACATGCAGCCGACCGTTATGATCACGCACCAGCTATGCAAGTTGCACATTTTTCTTATGTGTTAAACATGGCTGATCCAACTCAATTAAAACAACTCATTGAAAAAGTTAAACCGAATTTAATTGTTCCAGAAATTGAAGCAATTGCAACCGAGGTTTTGCTTGAAATTGAAGCAAATCAAACCGCTACTGTCATTCCTTCTGCTAAAGCAGTAAATCTGACCATGAACCGTGAAGGTATTCGCCGTCTTGCGGCTGAAGAACTGGGTTTGCCTACTTCTGCTTATCGCTTTGCTGACTCTTTAGAAAGCTTCCGTGCTGCTTGCGATGATATTGGTTATCCTAATTTTGTAAAACCAGTCATGTCTTCTTCTGGCAAAGGCCAGTCTCGTGTAAAAAGTTTTGATGAAGTTGATGCGGCTTGGGAATATGCGATGCAAGGTGGCCGTGTTAACCAAGGCACTGTCATTATTGAATCTCAAATTGATTTTGATTTTGAAATTACGTTACTCACGGTGCGTGCAAAAAACCCTGAAACTGGTGAAATTGAAACTCACTACTGTGACCCGATTGGTCACCGTCAAGATGCAGGCGATTATGTAGAAAGCTGGCAGCCTCAACCCATGACTCCTGCAGCCCTTGAAGAAGCAAAACGTATTGCAAATAAAGTGACAACAGCACTTGGTGGCTGTGGTATTTTTGGTGTAGAACTATTTATTAAAGGTGACAAAGTTTGGTTCAGTGAAGTCTCACCTCGCCCACACGATACTGGTCTTGTGACTTTAGCATCTCAGTTTCAAAGTGAATTTGAATTACATGCACGTGCAATCTTAGGTTTACCTGTAAACACAGCACGCCACAGTGTTGCTGCAAGTGCCGTAATTTATGCTGGAGTAGATGCCAACAATTTAAGTTATAGCAATCTGAATGTAGCTTTAGCTCATCCAGACACAGACTTACGTTTGTTTGGTAAACCAGAAGGCTTCAAACGACGTCGTATGGGTGTTGCAACTGCTCGTGCTGAAAATACTGATCTTGCCCGTACTTTAGCGAAAGAAACCGCTGATCAAGTAATCGTTCAAACAAACTCTTAATTTTTATTTATTGGTAGAACCATTTTCATGATCAATACATCGCCACTGTTGAACTACGTCTCAAGTCATCATGATATTAAAGCCATTAATCAATGGCGAACGGATGTAGAAAAGCAGTTGCAGGATTCATATGAAAATGGGCAATCTATTCGTGACATCATTAAAGCACGTTCAGATTTAGTTGATGAAGCGCTGATCTTTTTATGGAAACATGCTGAACTGGATCAGACAGGTCTAGGCCTTTTCGCTGTAGGTGGTTATGGACGCCGTGAAATGTTGCCCTATTCTGACGTCGATATCATGATTTTGTCAGAACATGAAATTACTGAAGAAAATGAAAAGCGAATTTCTACCTTTATTTCTTCATTATGGGATGTCGGAAACTTTAAACCTGGTATTAGTGTTCGAACTATTCAAAGCTGTGTTGAGCAGGCCGCTACTGATTTAACAGTTGCAACCACACTCATTGAAGCCCGTTTAATTACGGGTAATACTCAGCTTGCAAAATGGCCTCGTCGTATCGTCTCTCAGACTTGGACAGATAAAACCTTTTATGACGCGAAAATGGCAGAACAAGCCAAGCGCTACCATCAACATAACAACACAGAAAGTAACTTAGAGCCTGATATAAAAAATGCTCCGGGTGGTATTCGTGATATTAATCAGATCGGTTGGATTGCTAAACGTCATTTCCGCGTAAACCGTATCTATGATTTAGTACATTTAGGATTCATTTCAGAATTTGAATTAGCCGTTCTAGAAGAAGCTGAAAGTTTCCTTTGGGAAATTCGTCACCATTTACACCGTTTAGCCAAACGTGATGAAAACCGTCTACTCTTTGACCACCAAAGGGAAATTGCAGCAAAGTTTGGATATGTGCGTCAAGAAGGCCAACCTGTCAATTATGGTGTTGAGCAGTTCATGAAGCGCTACTACCGTACTGCGCAACAGGTTTCGACACTCAATGAAATGTTACTCGCGTATTTTAGTGAGTCTGTCATTACACCTCGACTCCCCAACTACGAACGCAAAATTGAAGTGATTAATGATCATTTTAAAATTGTCGATAACAAACTTGCCGTACAACATCATAAAATATTCGCAGAACATCCAAGCGCTATTTTAGAGTTGTTCTATATTTTAGCGAATCGACCAGATATCGAAGGTATTCGTGCTCGTACTTTGCGTTTACTGATTCTTGCAGCGAAAAGAATTAACCAAAGTTACCGTAATAACCCAGAAAACCAAGCGCTGTTTATGTCAATTATTCGCTCACCGTATCGCCTATACGATACATTGGTTGCGATGAAGCGTTATGGTGTTTTAGGAAACTATATTCCCGCTTTTGGGCAAATTATGGGGCTTATGCAATATGACCTGTTCCATATCTATACAGTCGATGCCCACACATTATTATTACTACGTAACTTAAACCGATTTAGAGAACCTGAATTCGCTAAAGAGTTCCCTGTGGTCAGTTCAGTTTTTCAGCGTCTTGCTCGCCAAGATATCGTCTTTATAGCGGCATTATTCCATGACATCGCCAAAGGTCGTGGTGGTGACCATAGTGAACTTGGTGCCGAAGATGCGATTGAGTTTGGCCGTGCACACGGATTTACAGAGCGTGAATGTAAATTAATCGCATGGCTTATTCAAAACCATTTACTTATGTCTTTGACAGCGCAGAAAAAAGATATTTCTGATCCTGATGTCGTAAAAGATTTTGCAGAAAAACTTGGCGATATGGAACATCTCGATTATCTGTACACTTTAACGGTGGCGGATATTAATGCGACAAATCCAAAACTTTGGAACACATGGCGCGCATCCCTCATGCGTCAACTTTATACGCATGCTCGTGATGTAATTCGTACTGGCTTAGGCCGCCCTGTTGACTACCAAATGCTGATTGAAGATACCAAATTTGCAGCAAGTGAATTACTGGTAAATAACTTCGCATTGGCAGATGTCGAAAAGGTATGGCAAGAACTTGGTGATGAATACTTCATTAAAGAATCTGCCGATGAAATTGCATGGCATACGCAAGCAATCTTAAAACACGGCGATAATCCTGAACCATTAGTACTTTTACGTGCTCATCGTAAAGCTGCCCAAGATGCCGTTCAAATCTTTATTTATACACGTGATCAGCCAAACCTGTTTGCGACTACAGTTGCAGTGTTAGATCGCATGAATTTAGACGTTCAAGATGCAAAAATTATCACAGCAATTACTGCATTTAGTTTAGATACCTATGTTGTACTTGATCGTTTTGGTACATTGCTGACTGATCCTGAACGTGAAGAAACCGTTAAAACTGCATTGGTGAAGGCACTGAGCCAACCGGATCAATATCCGGGACTCATGCAACGCCGTATCCCGCGCCAATTGCGTCACTTTGATATTGAAAATACAGTCGACGTAACATTAAATGAAGCTTTACAGCAGAACATGGTCGAAATTTCAACACTTGACCATCCTGGCCTACTTGCACGTGTAGGTGGTTTATTTATGATGCAAGGTTTAGACATCCATTCAGCTCGAATTGCAACTTTAGGTGAACGTGCAGAAGATATTTTCTTTGTCACCAAAAAAGATGGAAAACCGCTAAATCATGAAGAGGTCAAACTCTTCTCGGAAAAACTGAAAGCTGCATTAGATGAAGCATCTAATCAAATTTGTCAGCACTGAAACTCAACTACTTGGTAACTGTTTAATGAACTCTAGCTTGTCGTTATTACATCCGTATCCGTTTGAAAAGTTAAACCAGCTTTTTAAGGATACTACTCCTGCTAATCTCCCGTTGATTCCTCTATCAATTGGTGAACCTAAGCACCCAGCACCAGAGTTTGTTAAACAGGCTATTATTGATAACTTCAACCATCTATCAACTTATCCAAACAGCAAAGGCTTACCTGAACTTCGTCAAAGCATTGCAAACTGGTTGACTCAGCGTTTTAAACTTAACAGCATTAGTGCTGAAAACCACATTTTACCAGTGTCTGGTACACGTGAAGGGATTTTCTCTTTTGTTCAAGCTTTGATTAATCGTGAAGATGCACCTTATGTAGTAATGCCGAACCCGTTTTATCAAATTTATGAAGGTGCAGCGTTACTTGCAGGTGCAAAGCCATATTTCATTAATTGCACAGAAGAAAACGGTTACTTAGGCGATTTTGATGCTGTGCCAGCCGAAGTGTGGGAAAAGACAGCCCTTCTTTTTGTATGTACTCCGGGTAATCCAACAGGTACAGTGCTTTCTAAAGAGCAATTTAAAAAGCTGATTGCTTTATCAGATCAATATAATTTTGTGATTGCTTCTGATGAATGCTACTCAGAACTTTGGTTTGACCAAGCGCCTACAGGTTTATTAGAAGTTTGTGCAGAACTTGGACGAGATGACTACAAAAACTGTATCGTATTCCACTCACTTTCAAAGCGTTCTAACTTACCGGGTCTACGCTCAGGTTTTGTAGCTGGTGATGCTGATTTATTAAAACCATATTTGCAATATCGTACCTATCACGGTGCAGCAATGCCAGTACAACACCAGCTTGCTTCAATTGCAGCATGGAATGATGAAGACCATGTTGAAGAAAACCGTAAGCAGTATCGTGCAAAATTTGACTTATTCCAATCTGAGCTAGGCCATTTATTGCCATTACAAAAACCGGATGCTGGTTTTTACTACTGGTTAAAAGTAGATAATGATGAAACTTTTGCCAAAATGCTGATGGAAAAAGCACACATTAAAGTTTTACCGGGTCGCTATTTATCTCGTGATACTGAGCAAGGCAACCCAGGAGCCAACCATGTACGCATGGCTTTAGTGGCAGATTTAGCACAATGTGAAGAAGTGGTTAAACGCTTAAAAGCGATTCTTTAAGTCTCTTCTTACCAGTTGTATAGTCTTTTAACGATTAAGACTATACAACTGGGCTATACACTATTTATATGTAATTAAGAGCACAGCAAAAATAATAAAAGCAATACTAGAACAATAGTATAAACCTGTCGCAGAACGCTTGGTTTTGTCTAAAACCCGCCCCTGAGCAAGCAATCCAACCAGCAAAATATTCCAAGCAAGAACAACACCAACCATCCATATACTCATAAGCAGTTTTTGAATTAAGCTGAACTTATATTGAATAAGCAGCATTAAACTACTATAAAACATAATATTTTTTGGATTTAGAAGACTAGACTGCACACCTAACATTAAACTTTTAATTTTGTTCTGCTTAATATGGGCTTGATCAATTAAATTGTTTTTTTCAGCCGAGAATGATAAATCACTTGATCTAGCAGCGTTAAAGCAAAGAAAACTCAAATATGCCAAATATGCCGCACCAAGCCATTTAAAAAGTGTAAGGAGGCCACTACTGAAATCTCCAAGCAACATAAAACCAAACAAACACACGACTAAAATTAATGCATTCCCTAAAGTGATTCCTAAAACAACTCCATAAGTATAATGGCGTCCTTTTTGCAAAAGGCTCGTGAGAATAAGAAAGAAATCTGGTCCTGGTGATAACATTGCTAAAAAATGAGTAAATGCAATAACTAAAAAAACGTCCATAACAGCTTCATCTATAAAACAGTATGGAAAATCTTAAAAATAGGAACTTATTATTTCTTGTAAATTATTGCGCGACTGCAAGTTGAAACTGTCGAGGAGTAACTCCAGTATGGGCTTTAAATGCTTTATGAAAATGACTTTGATCACTAAAGCCTAAATTAACAGCCAACTCTACGAGTGAAATCCCCTGTTTAAGCAATTCCCGAGCTTGGTTAATCTTTAAATTAATTTGAAATGCATGTGGAGTTAGACCGACATTTGCTTTAAATAGCCGAATGATTGCATAACGACTCAGGCCAACCTGCTGTGCAAGTTCTTCAAGGGAAATAAAACTCTCAGAAGAAGTAACGGCCTCAACTAAATCTAGAAAATCTTTATATAAGTACTGCGGTTTTTGTATTTCTTCTAAAATGAAATGCGGCAACAACAAGCCCATAAGACAATCAAGAAGTGATTGTTCCTTTTCAAGAATTAGCTTTTGTTCATCAAAAAGCACATCATTCATTTCAGTAAAAGCTTTATAGAAAGTTTCATCCCTTATGATAAGAGGCTTATGTTGAGGTAGATGCAAATCAAAGCCTTGCTGTTGAAATTCAGAATACAACTGACTTAACCACATTATATCTAGATGCAGCATTTGATAACTCCAAGCCTCATTTGGCTTAGGGTTACAAGAATGTTCAATATGGGCAGGTACAATAACCAAACTACCCGCTGAGATCTCTTGAGCAGTGCCAAAAGAACTTTGAAAAATGCTATTCCCCTCGTCTACAGCACCAATTGAAAATGTTGGATGGCTATGAGACTTATAACATGTCCGGCTACGACACGACTTTCGAGTTTCAACATAAGGCATTCGCCGATCTTGCCAAAACTCGAAAGTTTGAGGAATAGCATTCATTAAATTAATTAGCCTGCTAAAGCTTTTTCAATATCAGCTTCTAAAGCTTCAGGTTTAGTCGTAGGTGCATAACGATTCAAAACTGAACCATCTTTACCGACCAGAAACTTGGTAAAGTTCCATTTAATCGTACTACTGCCTAAAATCCCTTTAGCTTCACGTGTTAAATATCTAAAAATTACATGCGCTTCAGGCCCTTTTACATCAACTTTCGCAAACATAGGGAACTTAACCCCATAGTTTCGCTGGCAGAAAGCCCCAATCTCTTTATTATTTCCTGGATCTTGCCCACCAAACTGGTTGCAGGGAAAACCTAAAACTTCTAAACCTTGATCTTTATATTTTTCATAAAGTTTTTCGAGGCCAGCAAACTGTGGAGTAAAACCACATTTACTGGCGGTATTTACAATTAATAAAACTTTACCTTTGTAATCAGCAAATTGCTTAATATCACCTTCTAACAATTCAGCTTCAAACTGATAAATGTTACTCATGGATAAGTTTCCTCGTCATTTTTTTCTTGTGTTTTAAGTTGTAATGATGCCGAGTTCACACAATAGCGCAAACCTGTCGGCTGTGGTCCATCTTCAAAAACATGCCCAAGATGAGCTTCGCAATCATGACAAACAATTTCTGTTCTGACCATACCATGCGTTAAATCTTCATGTTCTTCAATTACTGTTCCATTCACTGGACGAAAGAAACTTGGCCAACCGCAACCACTATCATATTTTGCATCTGACGAGAACAATTCAGCGCCACAGCAACGACAAACATAGGTACCATGTTGCTTAGTGTTCCAGTATTGCCCCGTAAAAGCTGGTTCAGTGCCCTTTTGTCGTGTTATCCGATATTCTTCTGGTGATAACTCTCTTTGCCATTCCCGGTCTGTTTTATTAACTTTTCCCATGACATGCACCTTTTATTCTGATGTAAACATAAATTGATAATCGTGTTTTATATTTACGCCATTCGTCAAAAAAACACTAGTCTCTGAACGTAAAATTTGTTGGAATTTAATCATCTAAGTAATAGAAAGCAAAAAGTAAGCAAATTACAAAAACAAAAGTAAGCAAAATTATATTTTATTTCCTTCCAAGGAAGCAAAGATGGTGCTATTCTTGTTTGGCACGGTTGTATAGGACAAAACATGTCTCAGAAAAAAAGTGTGCTTTTCCAGCAACTATTACCAGTTATCAAACAGTATCAGCAATCGGGTTTTACCCACGAAAGAATTGTTGAATTACTAAAAGATCAACATGATCTAAATTTGGTAACAGTTAAAACATTTAAAAGTTATTTATACCGATATGCAAAAGTGAATCCAGCTATGTCTAAAAATACTGCTACTCTCCAATCCATGCCAACTTCTCGGGAAATTAAGAAATCATCGAAGCTTGAGCATGTTTGCTATGACATTCGCGGGCCTGTATTACGAGCCGCCAATGAAATGGAAGAGCAAGGACATAAAATCATTAAGCTAAATATCGGCAACCCTGCTCCATTTGGTTTTGAAGCACCACAAGAAATTATTAATGACGTTGCTTTAAACCTACCAAATGCAATTGGCTATGTTGATTCGAAAGGCATCTTTCCAGCACGTAAAGCGATATGCCAGTACTACCAACAAAAAGGTATCCTAAATATGCACGTAAATGACGTGTATATTGGTAACGGCGTATCTGAACTCATTGTAATGGCGATGCAAGGCTTACTTGATGATGGCGATGAAATGCTCATTCCAATGCCAGATTATCCGCTTTGGACAGCAGCCGTTAATCTTTCGGGTGGTACTGCCATTCACTATAAATGTGATGAAGAAAATAGCTGGTATCCAGATATTGCTGACATTGAAAGTAAAATTACTTCAAATACACGTGGTATTGTGATTATTAATCCAAATAATCCAACTGGTTCAGTATATCCACGTCACGTGCTTGAACAAATTGTGGCTCTTGCCAAGAAATACGATCTCATTCTATTTGCTGACGAAATTTACGACAAAATTGTTTATGACGGAATTGAGCACGTTTCAGTTGCCTCTTTAGCCGGCGATCAGCTATGTATTTCATTCAATGGGTTATCAAAAGCTTATCGTATTGCGGGTTTCCGTTCAGGATGGATGGCAATTACGGGCGATAAAAGCCGTGCGGCAGACTATATTGAAGGCTTAGATATGTTGGCGTCTATGCGTCTATGCGCAAACGTACAAGCTCAGTATGCAATCCAAACTGCGCTTGGTGGTTATCAGTCTATTAATGACTTAATCCGTCCGGGTGGGCGCCTATACGAACAGCGCAATATCGCTTGGGAAATGTTAAATGAAATCCCAGGTGTAAGCTGTGTTAAACCAGAAGGTGCAATGTATTGCTTCCCACGACTTGATCCTAATATTTACCCAATCGAAGACGATGAAAAGTTAATGTTAGATTTACTTCGTGCCGAAAAAGTACTTTTAGTGCAAGGAACTGGATTTAACTGGCCAACTCCAGACCATTTCCGTGTTGTTTTCTTACCAGCAGAAAATGAATTACGTGAAGCAATTGGTCGTTTAGGTCGTTTCTTAGCCAATCGCCGTTAAAAAAATGCATAATCAAATAGGCATCTTAAATTAGATGCCTTTTTCATTTTTATATGATCCACACGTATATTTAAAAATACATAAGAGCCAATTTAAATATCATTAAAAACTGACATAATATTTTGATTTTTAATAAATTTAATTTATATTGGTTCCCAATTAAAAATAAACTTAGATTTTTTACCATTCGATTAAATTATTATAATTTTCCTCATTTTCTATCTTAGGTATTATGCAAAAAATGCATGAGTTGATATTTTTTTGCATTTCACACTACTTCAAAATAGAGCAACAATCCCTTTCCATAACAACATCATCATATTCGATTCGGTTAACACTGATGCAGATTTAGGAAGATGAAATCAGTTAAAGGATCGAACTGAACTTACAAGGAAAGCTTTTCAATCATCTCTAGCCCATCTAAAAGATGATTGAACACAAAGGATAGAGGTTCATATGAAGCAAAAGAAATTGCTCAAGTATATTGTGGTTGCCATTTTATTCGGAGTATTGACGGGTTGGATCTGTCACCACTTCTTTAATGAAGGTGATCAACTGAAGCAAATCGCTTCTTATTTTAATATCATCACAGATATATTTTTACGTCTTATCAAAATGATTATTGCTCCATTGGTATTTGCCACAATTGTTTCTGGCATTGTTTCAATGGGTAAATCAACTTCAATTGGTAGCATTACACTCAAGTCAATGACTTGGTTCATTACTGCTTCCTTTGTCTCACTAGCCATCGGTATGGGCTTAGCCAATTTTTTCCAACCTGGCGCAGCACTAAATTTAGTATTACCGACAGCTCAAGAACTCAGTAGCGCTTCTCTCCCAGCGACTACTGGCTTTACACTGCAGTCATTTATAAGCCACGTATTCCCGCGCAGTATTGCTGAGGCGATGGCTAATAATGACATTTTACAAGTCCTAGTCTTTGCAATTTTCTTTGGCTCAGCTTTAGCTTTTGTTAATCAAGGCAAAGAACAAGACTCGGTTATTGTTCGCTTGACCGAAGAACTTAGCAAAATCATGTTCCGTATCACTGATTACGTCATGAGATTTGCACCTGTCGCAGTTTTTGCAGCAATTGCATCTGCAATTACTGTACAAGGTTTAGGCTTAATTGTTGACTACGGTATTTTAATTGCAGAGTTCTACTTCGGCCTTTTATTACTGTGGGTTATTTTATTCTCGGTAGGTGCGATCGTACTCAAAAAGGATATCTTCCGTTTAGGCAAATTAATTCGTGAACCTGTAACCCTTGCTTTTGCTACAGCTTCGAGCGAATCAGCTTATCCAAAAGTTATGGATGCCCTAAATAAATTTGGTGTACCAAAGAAAGTGACAAGCTTCGTTTTACCTTTGGGTTATTCATTTAACCTAGATGGTTCAATGATGTACACCACCTTTGCAGTACTCTTTATTGCACAGGCCTACCATATTGACCTTAGCTTTACTCAACAAATCTTGATTTTGTTGACTCTTATGGTGACAAGTAAAGGTATTGCTGGTGTTTCAAGAGCTTCTATTGTCGTAATTTCTGCAACACTAACCATGTTCCATTTACCTGAAGCCGGCATTTTATTACTGCTCGGAATTGACCAATTCCTTGATATGGGCCGTACTGCAACAAATGTAGTCGGTAATAGTATCGCAACAGCTGTAGTGGCTAAACTTGAAGGTGAAAAAGTAGCTGATACTGAAGAATTACCAGAGACAGTATTAATTAAATCAACTCAAGAACAAACGACTGCTTAAGTCTATATTTTCTCCCACTCTCCCAATTTCAGAGCAATTTTATATGACCTTATAAAATTGCTCTTTTTTTTGCTCTAAAATTTAACAGTAGAAACTTACGAGTATTTTCATATTAAATAAAGGTAGAAACATTAGACTCCAATCACTATTAAATTTATTAAGAACAAACCTTAAAAATAGAATACAAACCAATCAATCAAATTTTATTTTTTAAAAAACACAGATCAAATGCTTATTTTTTAATACACTTTTAAATTCATTATTTTCATTAAACAACTGAATTTATTATTGAGTTTGCCCATATAACTTTCAACACTATTAAAACAATTAAAGTTATCAATAAAAAACAACAACTTAAAATTATCATTTGTTAAATAAGTCTTTGAATTATTCTATTATTTCTTATTTTTATATCATCAAAAATTTCATTTGTATTCTTTATATAAAAATTAAAAAAATAGAGATAAATTAGAAAAACTTAATAGATTTTTTATTTTTTTCATGATATTTATTAGCACTGAATAAAAGCAATGACTAAATGATTGTTGTCGAAACAAAATGATATTCAGGGATGCTTTTTATTCAGACAAGTTACGAATATGTTTTATATGGTATGTATTTTGCTTAGGACAAGCAGGCGTATTCGGCAAACTTCTACTTCGTCACTTCATAAGGATATTTTCGATGTTGACTAAAACTGTTAAATCTTTCGGTTTAGCTATGGGCTTATTGGCTTGCTCTCTCCCACTTTACGCAAAAAATAATGTTGTTGTCGTTGCTACTGGCGGTACAATCGCTGGTGCTGGTGCAAGCTCAGCAAACAGTGCAACTTACACAGCAGCGAAAGTTCCAGTTGATGCTCTAATCAATGCAGTTCCACAAATCAAAGATTTGGCAAATGTAAGCGGTATTCAAGCATTACAAGTAGCTTCTGAAAGTATTACTGACAAGGAATTATTACAAATTGCTCGTCAAGTAAATGAACTTGTTAAAAAACCATCTGTGAATGGTGTCGTAATCACTCACGGTACAGATACTTTAGAAGAAACAGCATTTTTCTTAAATCTTGTTGTTCATACTGATAAACCAATCGTTGTTGTTGG
Organism: Acinetobacter sp. IK23; assembly: GCF_035615275.1. Taxonomy (NCBI): domain Bacteria; kingdom Pseudomonadati; phylum Pseudomonadota; class Gammaproteobacteria; order Moraxellales; family Moraxellaceae; genus Acinetobacter; species Acinetobacter sp. IK23. The sequence continues at coordinate 9,696 of NZ_JANBNX010000002.1, read as the reverse complement.
TTCAATGCGTCCTTCAACTGCACTTTCAGCAGATGGACCGCTTAACCTTTATAGCGCAGTTGCTTTAGCAGCTTCTGACGAAGCAAAAAATAAAGGCGTTATGGTTCTTATGAACGACTCTATTTTTGCTGCACGTGATGTAACTAAAGGCATTAACATCCATACAAATGCTTTTGTTAGCCAATGGGGTGCTTTAGGTACATTAGTTGAAGGTAAACCATACTGGTTCAGACAGTCTGTTAAACGTTTTACAAATGCTTCAGAATTTAATATTGAAAATATTAAAGGTGATGCACTTCCAATGGTACAAATCGTTTACGGTTCAGACTCTATGCTTCCTGATGCTTATGAAGCATATGCAAAAGCTGGCGCTAAAGCGATTATCCATGCGGGTACAGGTAACGGTTCTGTTGCGAACTATATCGTTCCAACTTTACAAAAACTTCATGATAAAGACGGTATTCAAATTATCCGTTCATCACGTGTACCACAAGGTTTCGTATTGCGTAATGCTGAACAACCTGACGATAAATATGGTTGGGTAGCTGCTCATGACTTAAACCCACAAAAAGCACGTCTTCTTGCAGCTTTAGCTCTTACTAAGACGAATGATGCTAAAGAAATTCAACGTATGTTCTGGCAGTACTAAGTTTTTCAACCAGTCCAAATCCGTTTGGGCTGGTTCTTTTGTTTTCTTGTATTTTCACTCGATAAAATAACTAAAATCTTTGATCAATCTTTCATTTTAATATTCTAAACATTTGCTTAAATACTAAAATCCTAAACAGTTTGCCAAAATATTAAGCATTTCCTTTGAACTTTGCATGCTAAACTATGCTGCGGTCGTATTAAGGATTGGTTTATGCAGTTTGTTCATCTCGGTATTTATACAGAATTTTCGATTACAGAGTCGATTGTTCGCATACCCGACTTGGTCAAGGCTGCTGTAAAGGATGAAATGCCTGCACTGGCTCTTACAGACTTATCTAACCTTCACGCTGCCGTAAAGTTTTATAATTCTTGCCTTAAAAAAGGTATTAAACCTATTTTAGGTAGTACCATACGTCTTAATGATGCTCAGCATCGTGTAACTTTACTTGCAATGAGTAATGTTGGCTGGAAAAGCCTGACCGAAATCGTTTCACGTGGTTTTATTGAAGGTCAACAACTTAGTATCCCTTGTGTACAAAAAGAATGGGTACTTGAACAGCATCAAGATATTATTGTTCTGCTAGGTCAACACAGTGATGTTGGTCAAATGCTTTGCTCATCTAACCCACAAAAAGCTGAACCTTTACTTGAAGAGTGGATTGAAAAGTTTGGTAATCGTGTTTATCTTGCTTTAACACGTACTGATCGTCCTGGTGAAGAAGACTTTATTCAAGAAGCAGCAAAACTTGCTGCCAAATATAATGTTGGTGTAGTGGCGCATAATGATGTGCACTTTGTAGAAAAAGAAGATTTTGAGGCACATGAAGCACGTGTTTGTATTGCTGATGGTTATGTATTAGCAGATGATCGTCGTCCACGCTTATATAGTCCCGAACAGCATTTTAAAACTTCCGATGAAATGATCGAATTGTTTTCCGATATCCCAAGTGCTATCGAAAACACCTACAACATTGCAAAACGCTGTAATGTTAGCCTACAACTTGGCACCTACTTTTTACCTGATTACCCAATTCCAGATGGATTTACCATCGACACTTACTTTGAGCATTTGTCAAAAGTAGGTTTAGAAGAGCGCTTAGATTATCTGTATCCTGTTGAAAAACGTGGTGAAGACTGGCCAGAAATTCGCAAACCTTATGATGAACGAATTGATTATGAAGTTGGAATTATCCTTAAGATGGGATTCCCTGGTTACTTCTTGATCGTAATGGATTTCATTCAGTGGGCTAAAAATAATGGTGTTCCTGTTGGTCCTGGCCGTGGTTCAGGTGCGGGTTCATTAGTAGCATATAGCTTAAAAATTACCGACCTTGACCCACTTCGTTATGACTTGCTTTTCGAACGTTTCTTAAACCCAGAACGTGTATCGATGCCTGACTTTGACGTCGATTTCTGTATCGCAGGTCGTGACCGTGTTATCGACTATGTATCACGTACCTATGGTCGTGAAGCAGTTTCGCAAATTGCAACTTTCGGTACAATGGCTGCAAAAGGTGCGATTCGTGACGTTGCGCGTGTTTTAGGTAAATCTTACGGTTTAGCTGATCGTATTTCAAAAATGGTGCCGACTAAGCCACTTGGTGTAGATTTGGCAACTGCTATTGAGATGGAACCTCAGCTTAAAGATATCGTCACTAACCCATCTAACCCAGATAATGATGATGCCAGTGAAATCTGGGAAATGGCATTAAAATTAGAAGGTATCACTCGAAATACTGGTAAACATGCCGGTGGTGTTGTTATTGCACCCGGTAAGATTACCGATTTCTCGGCTGTACTATGTGATGAAGACGGAACCAGCCGTGTTGCACAATACGATAAAGACGATGTAGAAGCTGCTGGTCTGGTAAAATTTGACTTCTTAGGTTTACGTAACTTAACCGTTATTGAAGATGCTATTCAAAATATTAATAAAAATCGCGATAGCAATGACCCTCTAAACATATCTCACGTCCCACTCGACGATGCTAAAGCATATTCTGTGTTTGCCGATGCAAATACAACAGCGGTATTCCAGTTTGAATCCGTCGGCATGAAACGGATGCTTAAAGAGGCACGTCCAAGCAAATTCGAAGAAATTATTGCGTTCGTATCTTTGTATCGTCCGGGTCCAATGGATCTGATTCCTGACTTTATTCATCGTATGCATGGTGGGGATTTTGAATATCTTCATCCTCTGCTTGAAGGTGTACTAGAGCCAACTTACGGGATTATGGTTTACCAAGAGCAGGTAATGCAAACCGCGCAGATTTGTGCAGGTTATACGCTTGGTGGCGCTGACTTACTTCGCCGTGCAATGGGTAAAAAGAAACCTGAAGAAATGGTGAAACAACGCCAAATCTTCCTTGAGGGTGCTGGACAAAAAGGGATTGATGAAAGCACAGCTAACCATATCTTTGACTATATGGAAAAGTTCGCGGGCTATGGTTTCAACAAATCACACGCGGCTGCTTATGCCCTTGTTGCATACCATACTGCATGGTTAAAAGCTCATTACCCTGCCGAATTTATGGCAGCAGTAATGTCATCAGAAATGCAGAACACTGACAGCGTCGTATTTTTGATTGATGACTGTCGAAATAATGGACTCGAAGTTCTACCTCCGTCAGTTAACATGTCGACTTATCATTTCCATGCCAGTGATGATAGAACCATCGTTTATGGTTTAGGTGCAATTAAAGGTGTTGGTGAACAGGCAATGCAGTCTGTTATTGACTCACGCCGTCAACAAGGGCCTTATACAGACCTATTCGACTTCTGCCACCGTATTGATTTGAAAAAAATCAATAAACGAACCTTAGAAGCGCTTATCCGTGCTGGTGCTCTAGATTGTTTAGGTATTGAACGTTCTAGTTTAATGGCTCAATTGCCAGAAGCAGTACAAGCAGCCGAACAAGCACGTAGTAACCGTGAAAGCGGCATTATGGACTTATTTGGTGAAGTTGAAGAAGTTCAGCGTAAACCCGCTAAGCCAGTTAAACCATGGAGTGATGAAGTTCGTCTTAAAGGCGAAAAAGATACGCTTGGTTTGTATTTAACAGGTCACCCTATTGATGTTTACCGTCAAGAACTCAAAGCCTTTATTCCAGCAAAACTTAATGAAATTACTGCGACTCGTCGTGGGGTAACAACTGTTTATGCGGGTCTGGTTCTCGATGTAGCCAACTTCCCAAATCGCGTGGTTATTGTGCTAGACGATGGTACAGCACGTATTGAAGTTAGTTGTAATCATGAACGCTTCCAGCGCTTTAAAGATATCATACAAGTTGAACATGTAGTTGTCTTTGAAGGCGAGATTTATGAGCGTGAAGGCTTTGATCGTCCAATGGGGCGTTTAAACAAAGCCTTTAACTTAAATGAAATTAGACAAAAACGTGCCAATAGCATTCAAATCAAGTTAACCAATGATTTAATGCAACCAAGTTTGGCAAAAGATCTACAAAATATCTTATTGCCTTATTGCAATATTGATATGCATCAGCATATTGCACTAAATTTACACCTTGACCAACCATATGCTCAGGCCGAGCTTCAACTTGGCCCACAATGGAAAGTCGCTCCTTTAGATGAACTTCTAGCCAAGCTAAGAGATTACTTTGGTAAAGATAATATTCATGTTGAATATCAGGTAAAATCTAAGGCAGCTAAAGCAGCAGACCCTGTTCGTCCGCAACCTGTTGCCTCACCTCATGTGGACATGACTATTGATGATGCATTGGATTCATACCAAAGCGAAGTTTCTCAATATTCGTAATTTCTGGAAATCTTATGAGTTTGTTTGACGACACCGCTGTGTCAAAACAATTAGCACAAGTACGTATTGTGATGGTCAATACCACATTACCTGCTAATATTGGCAGTGCTTTACGCGCAATGAAAACAATGGGCTTGAGTAAGTTGGTGCTGGTTTCACCAAAGACCTATCCACATCCAGATATTCAAGCGCTTGCTGCTGGTGCACAAGATTTATTAGAACAAGTCGAAATTGTTGAAACGCTCGAAGACGCGATTAAAGATTGTCATTTAGTTTTTGGAACCAGTGCTCGAAGTCGTACTATTCCATGGCCATTGCTTGATGTACGCCCTGCTTCAAAAGAAGCAATTAAGGCAGCTTCGCAAGGCCAACAAATTGCAATTGTTTTTGGACGTGAAGACCGCGGCTTAACCAATGAAGAATTAGCTTTAGCAAATTATCACCTTACTATTCCTGTAAATTCGGATTATGGTGTACTGAACGTTGCCCAAGCGATTCAAGTTGTATGTTATGAACTTCGCATGTCGGTATTAGAACAAAAAGAATCTGTTTCTGATGATGGACAAATGCCACTTGCACAAGGTCAAAGCATGCAGTGGGATGAGCCTTTAGTCACTCAGCAGCAAATGGAAGAGTTTTATCCTCATTTGGAAAAAATGCTGACTGAAATTGAATTTTTAGATCCAGAAAATCCACGTTTATTACCTTTACGCTTGCGTCGTTTATTTGGTCGTATACAATTAGATCGTATGGAATATCATTTACTTCGCGGTATTTTTAGTCGAGTTCAAGCCCTCACAAGCGGCAAATGGAAAAAAGCATCATCGGACAAGGAGGATCAATCCAATGCTTAAACAGCTTAAAGAAGATATACAGGCTGTCTTCGCGCGAGATCCTGCTGCACGAAATACGCTCGAAGTACTTACCAACTATCCAGGTATTCATGCCCTAGTGTTGCATAGACTTGCACATGAACTTTGGAAAAAAGATTGCAAAGGGACTGCCCGCTTTGTATCAACATTTAGTCGTTTTGCAACTGGAATTGAGATTCACCCTGGTGCAAAAATCGGCAAACGTTTTTTTATCGATCATGGTATGGGTGTTGTGATTGGTGAAACTGCCGAAATTGGTGATGACGTCACGCTATATCATGGAGTTACCCTAGGCGGTACGACATGGAAAAAAGGTAAACGTCACCCAACTCTAGAAGATGGTGTAGTCGTTGGTGCTGGTGCAAAAATTTTAGGACCTTTTACAGTGGGTAAAGGCGCTAAAGTGGGTTCAAATGCTGTGGTGACAAAAGCTGTTCCCGCTGGTGTAACAGCCGTTGGTAATCCTGCGCGCTATATTTATAAAGATGCCGATAAAACCAAAGATCAAGATGAAGCACGCCGCCGTGATTATGCTCAGAGTATTGGATTTGCTCCGTATGCGACCACTGCTGATCAATCTGATCCGATTTTAGAAGGAATGCGAGTTTTACTTGATCGTATTCAACACAACGAAACACGTATGAATAATTTGTGTCAACGCTTATCCGAACTTGACCCAACTTTCAAAAAAGAAAGCCAAGATGAACAACCTTTTAGCGATGAAGAGCTAAAAATTCTTGAAGAAGTTCGTCGTGAATGCGGCGCGCAAAACAAGACATCAAAAACGTAATATTCTTGATTCATAATGTAACACGCTTACCCTTGCATGTCGGTTTAGGTTTTCCTAGACTTAGCTGTACCAAATCTGACTTTACTAAAATGAACGGAAGATCCTATGAATTTAAAGCCATTGGCGTATTTACTCCTTGCAACTTCTAGTTTAACAGCGTGTACAATGGCGCCTGTAAAAGAACAAAAAAATGAACCTTTTGTTTTCAAGGAACCTGACCTTACTCCTCCATTTTATGCTTTAAACCCATTTAATTATGATGCTCCTCCAGCATTTGAAGTTGCTTTAAAAGATGCTGCTGCTCAGCCTGTAACAAAAATGGTGGTAACTCGTCAGGATGATCCAACTAAATCGCTTACTTTAGATACAAACAAACTGATTGTACCTACAATTAATAGTTCACAACGTTCAGTGAAGTACGCAGTTTTAGCTGGCGATAATGAAATTGATGTGACAGAAATTGATGACTTCTTACAACTTGTAGAAGGTAAAGCTCGTCACTACCCGCCTCGCTTTACAGACCGTCAGGAACGTAAAGGTTTTGAAAGCAAACTTAAAGAAGTGACTCAGCGCTTAGATACTTTAGCTGCTAATCCAAATGCTTCATTTGATATTTTAATTCGAGCATTTAAAGCAAGCGTACTTGCACGTAATTTAGATTTAGGTACTGTTCATACAACTAAATCTTTAGAATATGCTCAAAGACTTTTAAAAATTAGCCCAGACGATCCAGAAACGAATTTCTGGTTTGGTTTTGGTTTATCTGAAGGTGGTGGTCAGCGTGAAGCCATTCCATATTTAGACAAAGCCATTAAAGGCAATGTTCAAGAAGCATATTTAGCCGCTGCAAATAACTATATTGCAATGGAACAAAAGAAAAATGCGATTCAGACTTTAAAAAATTATAAAGTTAAATACCCTGATGAAGCTGAAGTGGCTGACCGTTTAATTCAAGAAATTGAAAAACAGGGTCGTTGGAATGTATGGCAAGTTTTAACAAACCCAGCCATGGCACCAGCTACGCCTGCAAAACCTGCAAAACCTGCAAAAAAATAAGTTTAAACTTTAAAAAAGGGCTGATTTGACAGCCCTTTTTTATATTTGATCAATTGAAAAAAACTTTAAAATTTGTATGATCGGCATATTACTGATCCACATATTTGACCATAATGTTTGTTAGAAAAAGAAATTCAGCGCTCTTCACGGTCATAATCCTCGGTTCAATTCTCGGTGGATGTCAGGTCGTCAATGTTAAGCAACAAGCTCTCAACGTTACTATTGCAAATGAACGTAATAGTATTCTTACGCAAGATAAACTGAGTGAAGCAAGTCTTAACGTTTTGTCTATGTCAGGGCAAGAAGCCAAAACTTGTACCGGCTCTCCTGACACCTGTGTAAATCAACTCAAAAACCTTCCTCAAATTTTAGACGAACAGCTTTTATCTGCTGCGAGCGAAATGTATCTCGCAAAAGCGATGGCTTTATCAGATTCTTCCGAGTGTAAAATTAGTCGATTCACTAAACACAAAGCGACTGATGAACAAAAAGCGATTCAGAATAAATATGACGATTGCTTAGACCAACAATTAACCTTTCTCGATAAGAGCATTCGTTATAGCTATGCCTATCTGTTTTCAACAAAACGTCAGCCGACCGATCGTATTTTTGATAACAGACAAGTTCAAATACGCGACTTTTATAATCAAGCCATTGCCAAAATGGTCAGTGTGTATGATTTAAGATACCCCCAAAAAAATGGGGTAGAGCCACAAATCCATATTGGTAAGAGTGTTTATTCAATAGACTTTGAATTTCATAGACAATTGTCAGGCCAAAAATTAGAGAAATTAATTTCGAGCTATAACTTAAATTTTTCAGGATTAAGAACAATTAACCGTCGTGATGGTTTCGGTTCTGAGTTTGTCGCCGTTTTTCCGAGCTCAGGAAAAGAAGATATTAATGAATATATTTTAGATCCACTTAATTACAGCTATAAAAATGGTGTGAATCCGAATATTCACCATGCACGTTATTTAGCTGCAACGATTGTGGCTGAGCCTAAAAATGCCAAAACTGTTCAAGACATTATAAATAACCCAGAATTTTTAATTCGAGTTTATGATCCTTATCGCACCGATAATATTAATGTCGCTGGTAAGCAGTATCCTTTAGCTGCCAACTTCTCGGCTCCTTATGGTTTATGGCTAGCTGAAAACAACTTAGGCGTAGCGGCTTATTTAAGCTTGATTGATCGTGATCAGCATTTAACTATGCCACACTTATATATGCTCGAACCTTATAATCCAAACAAAAAAATTATTGTTTTGGTACATGGTTTAGCAAGTAGCCCCGAGGCATGGATTGCGCTCACCAACGATGTGATGGGTGATACTGTTTTAAGAGATAACTATCAAGTTTGGCAAGTTTTTTACTCGACTAACATGCCAATTTTAGAAAGTCGCTTCCAGATTTACGCTCTGCTTAAACAAGCGTTTGGTTCGCTAAACCCAAGTGACCCTGCTGCACATGATGCTGTGCTTGTAGGCCATAGTATGGGTGGTATTATTAGCCGTTTACTGGTCAGTGATGGCGATATTACTCAACCAGCCTTAAAACTGATGACTGTACGCCAACAGAACCGTTTCAAGAAACACCCTATGGTAACTGAGCGATTGCAAATGCATTCAATTGGAAACTTTGATCGCGCAATTTTCTTGGCATCACCTCACAGAGGTACAGATTACGCTGATCGATGGTTTACGTTAGCTGCTCGTAAAATTATTCGTTTGCCGGGAGCTTTTTTATCTGCTGTAGCAACATCACTAACCACTGAAAACCTAGATGTTAAAGATTTCTTGAATAACATAGATAACGGTTTGATTCAAAATGGACCAAGTGACTTAAGCCATCAATCTAAATTTATGGAACTCACGGAAAATATTAATCCACATCAAGGATTAGTCTTCCACTCAATTATGGGTAACATTACCAAGAGCGATGATCCAAATGTGATTACCGATGGTATCGTTCCGTACAAAAGTGCTCACTTAGATGGAGCAAAGTCTGAGAAAGTTCTTCCGGGTGGACACTCTATTCAGTTAACACCACAAGCTGTATTAGAGTTACGTCGTATTTTACGAGAACATTTAGTCGAACACGGTTTATATAAACCATGAAAATGAAAAAAGAGCCAAAGGTGATCCTTTGGCTCTTTCGTTTGGGAACTAAATTTTACTGCCCAGAGCGAATGATGTAATCAAACGCAGAGAGCGATGCTTTAGCGCCTTCACCTGTAGCAATAATGATTTGCTTGTAAGGCACAGTGGTACAGTCACCCGCAGCAAACACACCTTGTACATTGGTTTCGTTGCGGTCATTCACAATGATCTCACCACGGTTGGTTAACTCAATTTCACTGTCTTTTAAGAAGTCAGTGTTTGGCAATAAACCAATCTGTACAAAGATCCCTGCAAGTTCCACTACATGCTCTTCATCAGTCGCACGGTCTTTATATTTAAGACCAGTCACTTGTGAGCCGTCACCTAACACTTCTGTACTTAAGGCATTCATAATTACAGTGGTGTTCGGCAAGCTATGCAATTTGTTTT